>CALYVJ010000246.1 GCA_945494195.1 uncultured Selenomonas sp.
TATATGGATGGCTTAAAAGGTACCAATATTTGCGCTCAGGAAGCGTCTTAGCGGCAACATCTGCCGGGAATACGCCTTCATCAACATAGACGAGTTTTTCGACTTTCTCACCAGCGAGGATTTTCTTAGCCGTCTCCATGAGCAGCCGTCCCTGCAGCGGGTTGCACTCCACCGTGCAATTTGCCTTGCCATCGATCATAACCTGGAACATGCCTTTTACACCATCGATAGAGATAATCGTGATGTCTTTGCCCGGTTTGAGGCCGGCTTTCTCGATTGCCTGCATTAGCCGATTTTGGCCACATAGAGAGAATCATCACTGAGTTTGACATCGCGGTCGACAACGATAACTGGGATCTTGGCATCCTTTGCCTCTTTGAGGACCGTATCCCACCCCGTCTCGACAATGGGAACGAAAGCGATGATATCAACGCCCTGGGCAATAAAGGAACGAATTGCCTTGATCTGGTTCTCCTGCTTCTGCTGTGCATCCGAGAACTGCAGGTTGATGCCTGCATCTTTAGCTGCCGGTTTCAGGATTCCCGTTTCTCTGTTTTCTGTTCTCGGGCACAGAATAGTTTACAAACGACCCTGTTTATTGCCAATAATCAGACGATACAAAAAACAGTACTGCCCCCAACGGTAAAAATAACCCTTATCCTTGCCACAGAACCATTTTTGTTCTCTGCTATTACAATACACGTTCCCTTTTTTGTTATTAACACATTTTTATTCTTTGTTACCGTTTAGAAAACATTTTGTCTTGTTTTTTATCATGTGCACGAACACCATCCTTCCAGCGCCAGCGCCGCCTGCGGATAAATTTTGATTTTTTGCCATTTCGCCGAAAAAATTTTTTTCTCCGCGTCTTTTCGGAAAAATAACTGTGCTCGTGCAGGATTATCCTTCGAACACAGCGAAAAATGTATTCTATCATCATTTTTGTAATAGACCTGTTTTTATAAAAAATCATTATTATGCACGGAGGTTCGTCCCCATGGTTACGATAAAACAAATCGCCGAACTGTGCGGTGTTTCCCGCGGAACCGTCGACCGCGTCCTCAACAATCGCGGCAATGTAAAACCCGAGAAACGGCAGCTGGTCTTAGAAACCGCCAAAAAACTGAACTATCAGCCGAATCCCGCCGGCAAGGCTCTGGCCGCCCGCAAGAAGAATCCTGTTGTCGGTGTTCTGATTGCCTCCGATGGAGTTCCCTTCTTCGACGATGTGCTGCTGCCCATGCGAAAGGCAGCCATCAAATATGAAAACTACGGCATGAAGGTCCTTTGGCGCAGCATGCGCGGTTTCAATGTGGAGGAACAATGCCGTATCATCGACGAGCTTGGCGGCGAAGTCAACGCACTGATTATCAACCCCGTAAACGAACCACGCGTTATCGAAAAGCTCAACCAGCTGGTCGCCCGCGGAATATTTGTCGTGACCATCAATAACGACGTAGATTCCTGCCGCCGGCACTGCTATGTGGGCACGGATTATCTGCAAGGCGGCCGCACGGCCGGAGCACTGCTCAAGATGATTGCCCCGCCGGGCATCCATGCCGGGGTGCTGATGGGGTCGCAAAGCATGCAGGGCCATCGCCAACGCCTCCAGGGTTTCCTTGAAGTCCTGGAAAAGACCGAAGGCTTCCAGCTCATGGGGGTCCGCGAAAACGAAGATGATGACATGATTTCCTATGAGGAAACCCGGCAGCTCTTGGAAGAGCACCCGGAAACCAATGCGCTGTTCATCATCTCATCCGGTGCTTATGGCGCCGCCCGGGCCGTCATGGCCAAAAACCGCCGCGACATCGTAATGGTCGTATTCGACACCATCCCCTCCACCATCCGAATGATGCGCGACCATATCATCCAGGCCGCCATCTACCAGCACCCGCGCCAGCAGGGGCGCCGGGCCATGCAGGTCGTATTCGACTATCTGGTGAATGGCTTCCGCCCGGACCAGAAAAAATATCTGATGCGCAACGAAATCCGCATCCTTGAAAATGTAAAAGAATAAGACGAAAATAGCCTCGGGATGCTTTCACATCCCGAGGCTATTTTTGTTAGGAAGCAGAAAAAATCATTTATAGTTTTCCCCCGCAGTGAAGGGGAACATCACTGGTAGTGGAAACCTCTTCAGAATTGCTGTCCGCTTTTTCCTCCGCCAGCATATGCCGATCCTGCGCGCGGACAAAGGGCAGATATACGGCAGTCGCCATGACGAGATTGACAATCTGGATGACAGCGCCCTGCCAGCCATCGAGCAGAAGGCCTGCCAGGATTGGCGGCGTTGTCCAAGGAACCTGAACCGCAGAGAAAGGTGCCATAAAGCCAACGGCAATCGCTCCATAGGTGAGGAAGAGCGCAAACAGCGGCACCAACACAAACGGTACGAGGAGGAACGGATTGAATACGATTGGCAGGCCGAAGGTCAACCCGCAGCCACCAGATTTGATGAATACATCATTGACCTGACAAGTGATGATTTTTGCGGAAGGATTGCCCATAAGCTGCTGGCCAGCATCGATCAAGGCCTGATTATCCAGGGAGTTGGCAATGAGGATAGGGCTTACTACACCACCCACAACGTTCGGGCCATGGATACCAGCCCAAGCCTTAGGAATGACGTCGCCCACAGCTTCACCGCCCTTCGACATGACCGTCGGCGGCAAAACAATGAGGAAAGTCGACAGGGAAAGGATAGATGCCATAATCGCATCACAGCCCTCTGCCTCCACGTATTTGTAGGTGATAGCCAAAACCGCAATAAGTGCTACTACACTAAACGTACCGCCAGCCACTGCATTAAGCGGTGCCGTCCAGTCCTTGCCAAACAGATTTGCCATAAACTCCGGATACCCCGGGATTGGAAGATTCGCAATAAGCAGGAAAACCGACCCACAGACCGTAAACGGTGTCGTCATAATGAAACCATCGCGCAGTGCTGCTACGGCCCGGATTTCTGCGAAGCGTCCCATAAACTCGACAAACTTATCGAAAATCGCTTGCTTGTTCATTATAAGTGCTCCTTTTCATTCTCCAATTCAAATTCGCTGGCAAAGCAAGTGCGAATGAGATCAAAGCCCCTTGACGAGAACAATATAACAAACTAGATTCGTGTTTGCAATGATTTTGGATTCTTCTGTTCGTTTGTTTCGTAAAAAATACCAAAACAGCTCTTGGTTGCGAAACAACGCCCCGATATCACCAAATCCGGCGCTTGTCATCGTACTGGCTGCCGCAGGCATCATCAAACTGGTCCGTAAAGGATTCAATCTCATCATAGCGGCGTGCCAGACGCATGGCAAAAATCGTATCGATGAAGTAGCGGACACCTACCGAAAACAGCATCCCCCCCAAGTCCAGGAAATTAGTCGTATTGGCAATATAGACGTATTCACTGCAGAGGTTGACCAGTGGCGAATACGGGGATACCGTCAATAGCACCGTATGAACGCCACGGTGCTTCAAGATTCCCGCTATCCGTATCAGGCGGCGGTTCTCGCCAGAACGCGAGATTAAGATGGCCAGGTGTTTCTTATCGGACACCAGGGCCGAAGAAATCTGGCTGTTCATGGAATTATAAGCCACCACAGGCAGTTTCACCTGCATGAAATTGTAAACAGCCATCTGGGCAGAGCAACCGTTACGATTTGGTCGTCGCTGTATCCGATACCGTAAAGTACCTGC
>CALYVJ010000247.1 GCA_945494195.1 uncultured Selenomonas sp.
ATTCGAACCCATGAACCCGGCGTGAGAGGCCGGTGTCTTAACCACTTGACGAAGGCGCCGATATTGGTGACACCTATGGGATTCGAACCCATGAACCCGGCGTGAGAGGCCGGTGTCTTAACCACTTGACGAAGGTGCCACGTAACTGACTTGATTAATTATATTACAGGTCTTGCAAATTTGCAAGGCTTTTTTTCAATCTTTCCAGAGAAATTTTCTTGCCCAAGAGGGAGAGCAGTTCCGTAGCACCGCCCGGCGTTACTTTCTGGCCGGCAACGGCGATGCGGAGTACCCACATGACGAGGCCCTTCTTGAGTTCTTTTTCTTCAATGAAGGCTTCCAGTTTTGCATAGAGGCTGTCGTTGTTCCATTCGGATTCCTCAACATTTTCGATGAGCTCCAACAGCGTTGGCAGCAGTTCGACAGCTTTTTCTACCGTGACTTTGTTGCGTTTGTTGACATAGAGTTCCGCGTCAAAGGCAGGCATGTCGATAAGGAAGCTGATTTCGTCTTTAATTTCGCCAAAACGGGTAAGACGGGTCTTTAACAGCGCTGCCAGCGATTCCCAGTTTGCTTCGAGATAATCGGGCAGTTCCCCAGCAAACTCGCGAGCTTTTTGGGCAAAAGCAGCATCGTCCATTGCTTTGAAATATTCGCCATTGATCCAGCCGAGCTTGTCGTAGTCGAAGACAGCTGGGGATTTGGAGAGCCCCTCCAGGCTGAAATGCGCGATGAGTTCATCCATGGAGAAGATTTCCTGATTGGTGGTTTTCGGGTTCCAGCCAAGCAGAGCAACATAGTTGACGATAGCTTCCGGCAGATAGCCCATGTTTACCAAATCGTCAAAGGAAGTAGCACCATGGCGTTTCGAGAGTTTGGATACGGAGCCATCCTCGTTTTTGCCCATGACCGGTGCAAGGTGGATGAAGGTCGGCGTTTCCCAGCCGTAAGCCTGATATAAGAGGTTGTATTTCGGCGTGGAGGTGATGAATTCCGCGCCGCGCATGATATGAGTGATGCCCATCAGATGATCATCGATGACGTTGGCGAAGTTGTAAGTCGGCATACCGTCACGCTTTAAGAGAACCTGATCTTCCAGCTCTTCATTCGGGATAGTGATGTTGCCGTGCAGGACATCGAAGAATGTCGTCTCGCCGGAAAGCGGCATTTTCTGACGGATAACGTACGGATTGCCGTTTTTCAGATGCTCGTCGATTACTTCCTGCGGCAGATCACGGCAGGTGCGGTCGTAACCGCCGAACTGACCGACGGAGTGATCTTCGTCCGGGTCGCAGAAGCAGTAGTAAGCATGGCCGGAGGCTACGAGTTCCTCGGCATATTTTTTGTAGATATCCATGCGTTCACTCTGAATGTATGGGCCGCAGTCACCGCCGATATCCGGTCCCTCGTCCGGAACGATTTTAGCCAGTTCCAGCGTGCGATTGATGAAGTCGACGGCATCTGCAACATAGCGGGTACGGTCCGTATCCTCGATGCGCAGGATGAAATCACCTTTCTGTGCCTTGGCGTAAAGATAGCCGTAAAGGGCAGTGCGCAGGTTGCCGATGTGCATGTAACCCGTCGGGCTCGGGGCAAAACGGGTGCGGACTCTCTGTTCAGTCAATGTATTTTCCTCCTATATAAGTAGATAAAAGAATGTGTCAAAATTTCTTCTAAAAGTATACTACATTCCTAAGATACGGGCAAATAAAAAGCCCTCCGGAGCGGAAGGCCGTAAAGAAATGGTCAGTTCTTTAGGAACTGATAAAGTGCGCGGTACATGACCATCGAGCTTACAGCGCCGGGATCTTCGATGCCAATGCTGCGCTCACCTACCAAGCTGGCACGTCCTTTGCGGGCTGCAATGGTTTTCGTGTAATTGACGCCCTCGCCAGCTGCCCGGGAGGCGTCCTGAAGGACTTCGAATAAGGTTTTGTCCTGGGCGTTTTCCGGCAGGAAGCAGTCGCGGACCGGAATCAAAGTATCCAGCATGGTTTTGTCACCCTGTTCGGCATGGCCGCGTTTCTGGATAGCGGCAATGGCAGCACTCAGCAGTTTTTCGATGCTGGCAACATTCATGCGTGTTCCTTCATCACAGGCCTCACCGGCACTGACAAAACCGGCACCGTAGAGGGGGCCGGCAGCGCCGCCGACATTCTGGATCAGGGCTTTGCCGATTGCCTTGAGTACAGGGCCTGGCATAGTAGTATCATCCATTTCCTCGACAGCTTCTTGCGCTGCGCGGAAGCCGCGAGCCATGTTTAAGCCGTGATCACCATCGCCGATTTTGGCATCTAACGAAGTAAGATAATCCTTTTGGGAAATTACAGCTGCTGCAACAGAATCCAATGCATCTTTGATTCTTGTCATTCGAAAACTCCTTTTCTATAAATTGGGTAATTAATGGGGATTAGGGAATAAACTCTATTGCGTGGAGGCAATAGAGAATGATTCGTAATATTGTACCATAATATTATAGCATGGTTAATCTAAAGCACAAGTGTGAATTGACAGAAATATGGGATAAGAGTTACAGCTTTACATAAGGTTTGGTGGATGGATCGCGTTTTTCTATAAAAAAATCGTGAAATTGTTTGCCTATTTCTGGCTGAAAAAGTATAATAGCAATAAGGTTCAGTATAGTAACTATGTGTATTACGTTATAGATTGAAAGAGGGTTAATATGGAAATCAAGGATATGCGGGCGTTTTATGCAATCGTTGAGGAAGGCAATATCAGCCATGCCGCGCAGCGCCTTGACATTGCACAGCCGGCATTGTCCCGGCAGATGAAACGCCTGGAGACGGCATTGGGGGTTCAGCTTTTTGAGCGTGGCAGCCGCCGCATCCGCCTGACCGATGCGGGACGGGTCATGTACGCCAGAGTTGAGCACATCCTGGGAATGGTGGACGGAACCGTTCGTGAGATTACGGAAATCGGTTCGGGGGTAGCCGGGTCGGTTCGCATCGGAACCATTACTTCTTCGGGAGCTATGCTGCTGCCGGAACTCATCACGGAGTTCCACTCCCGCTATCCCAATGTTACCTACCAGATTTGGGAGGCTGAGGGGTCGAGAATCTTGGAGCTGTTAGACAATCGCGTCATCGAAATCGGTGTGACGCGTACTCAGGTGGATTCCAAGGTATATGAGTCCATCGTTTTGCCTAATGAACCCTTTGTACTCATCATGAATAAGAACGATGAGATCGGTGAGGCAAAAGACACGGTTCGCATGGAAGAACTCAAAGACGTTCCTATTATTATCCCCCTGCGGTGGCAGTCGGTTTTCGTGTCCAACTGCCACAAGCTAGGCTTCGAACCCCATGTGGTTTGCGTCAGTGACAGTATTGTACAGGATTTGCTGTTGGCTAAAATGGACATGGGCATGGCGCTGGTGCCGATTTCTTCCAAGAATCTGCTGACAGATGGCAACCTTATATATAAGAAACTGGTGGAACCGGAAATGAGTACCCATACGGTAGTGGCATGGCTCAAGAACCGTACGCTTTCTTCTTCCAGTGAGCATCTCATTAACCTGTTCCGGGAAATGTATCTGAGCGAAGGTACAGAAGGAGGCCGAGGCTAAGATGGAATTAACGGAAAGAAAGGTTGGTCTTACCAGTAGGGTTACGGAAATGGTCACCGATGAGAATACTGTGGTGACCATGGGCAGTGGC
>CALYVJ010000248.1 GCA_945494195.1 uncultured Selenomonas sp.
AATGCAAAGCTTTTAAGTGACAGCATTGCCTCCGTAAAGGAAAATGGTTCTGCATGACACATCCCTACAATTGAGACAATTTATAGTCCAACCGCTGAGAACCAGAACCCAGATGATAGGAGACAAGGGAAATGCTTCATGGAATCATAGATATTGGCTCGAATACGGTACGCATGGCAATTTACTTGATTGAGGGCAGCCATATGGAGATGCTGCTCAAGAAAAAGCATACAGTGGGGCTGGCAGGATATCTGCGCGATGGCATGATGCAACAGCAGGGCATCGACAAGGCCGTGGAGATTTTGGCGGAGTTCAAGTCCTTTCTGGAAACTTTCCGGATAACGAATGTGTCGGCCTTTACTACGGCAGCTCTCCGCAATGCGAAGAACAGCCGGGAGGCTGTCAGCCAGATTGAGGAGCGGACCGGAATCCCCATCCGGGTCATTACGGGAGATGAGGAAGCGACCTTTGATTTCATCGGGGCTACGCGAATGCTGCAGTCGGAGGACGGCCTGCTGATCGATATCGGCGGCGGCAGTACGGAAATTGTCACCTACCGCCAGCGCAACATTGAGTATAAGACAAGCCTTCCCATTGGTTCGCTGGCTTTCAGGACCCAATATGTAGCGGGGCTGCTGCCGACACTTACGGAGTGCATGCAGATGCAGGCGGCGGCAGCAGAGGTATTGGCTGGTGCCACGGAATTTTCAGGTATCCAGGTGGATGGCATTGCCGGGATTGGCGGCACCTTCAAGGGCGCTGCGGCTCTTTACAATATAATGTTCAATCAGCCGGCCGCGAATACCCGCATGGAGACGAAGCGGCTGCGGACGATTATCGGAACCTTCGTCAGTGACCACGAGATGACCCAGGAGATGTCAATCGCTCTGATGCGGGCCGTGCCGGACCGTATGCATACGATTATTCCGGGGCTGGTCATTGCGGATGTATTGGCGCGCAGCTTCAACGCGAAGGGGATTACGTATAGTGATTCAGGGGTACGGGAAGGATATATTTACGATCAGATTATTGGCCGCTGATTCATTGGCTTTTTGGGGGAATATATGGTAAAATAAGATAGTATGGATTGAGAATTCAAGGGCCCGGCTGCTCATACGGCTGGGCTTTGTTTTTGTAAGGAAGTAATAATTGTTTTGAGGTGAGATTGTGGATTTTGGTCATGGAAAGATAGTCCCGGTCAATCTGGAACACGAGATGAAGAACTGCTACATCGATTATGCGATGAGCGTTATCGTTGCCCGTGCACTGCCAGATGTCCGCGACGGACTGAAGCCGGTACACCGCCGCATTCTTTATGCGATGCAGGAAGCCGGGATGGGGTCCAACAAGCCGTATAAGAAATCGGCCCGTATCGTTGGCGAAGTTCTCGGTAAATATCATCCCCATGGTGATTTCTCTGTTTATGACGCTATCGTGCGCATGGCGCAGGATTTCTCCATGCGTTATATGCTGGCTGATGGCCACGGCAACTTCGGTTCTGTCGATGGTGACCCGGCCGCTGCTATGCGTTATACCGAGGTTCGTATGTCGAAGATTTCCGAGCTCATGCTGCAGGATATCGATAAGGACACGGTGGAATTCGTTCCGAACTACGATGAGTCGATGAAGGAGCCGTCGGTGCTGCCAGCGAAGTTCCCGCAGCTGCTTGTTAACGGCACTTCCGGTATTGCCGTCGGCATGGCGACGAATATCCCGCCGCACAATATGAGCGAGGTTATCGATGGCACGCTGATGCTCATTGACAACCCGGATGCGACGGTCGAGGAGCTCATGACGGTCATCAAGGGACCGGATTTCCCAACGGCTGGCCTTATCCTTGGTTCCGAGGGCATCCGTCAGGCCTATACCACGGGCCGCGGCATCATCAAGATGCGCGCCAATGCCCACATTGAGACCATGTCGAATGGCAAGCCGCGCATTATCGTCACGGAGCTGCCTTATCAGGTCAACAAAGCCCGTCTGGTCGAGAAGATTGCCCAGCTGGTCCGCGACAAGCAGATCGAGGGCATTACAGATCTGCGGGATGAGTCCGACCGCAATGGTATGCGCGTGGTTGTGGACCTGCGCAAGGATTCCAATCCGAATGTCATACTGAATCAGCTCTACAAGCACACCCAGCTGCAGGACAGCTTTGGTGTCATCATGCTGGCACTGGTGGATGGCAAACCGCAGGTACTTAACCTCAAGCAGGTTCTGCACTATTACATCAAACATCAGGAAGATGTCATCACCCGCCGGACGAAATACGAACTGGCTAAGGCTGAGGCCCGGGCACATATCCTCGAAGGTTTGACGATTGCCCTCGACCATCTCGATGCAGTCATCACCACCATCCGCGAGAGTCGCACGGCGGATATCGCCCGCGAAGCCCTGATGTCGGGCTTCAAGCTCAGCGAGAAACAGGCCCAGGCTATCCTTGATTTGCGCCTGCAGCGCCTGACTGGTCTCGAACGCGACAAGATCCAGGAAGAGTATCAGGAAGTCTTGAAGGCAATCGAGGAGTACAAGGCAATCTTGGCTGATGAAATGCGTATCCTGGCCATCATCAAAGATGAGCTCAAGGCTGTCAAAGAAAAATATGGCGATGAGCGCCGCACGAAGCTCACGATCGATACGTCCGAAATCGATGTGGAAGATCTCATCGCAGAGGAAGACGTTGTCATCACGCTTACCCATAACAACTATATCAAGCGTATGCCGCTGGATACCTATCGCCGCCAGAACCGCGGGGGCAAGGGCATCAAGGGAATGGGAACGAAGGAAGAGGATTTCGTCGAGAATATGCTTATCACGACGACCCACCACACCATCCTGTTTTTCACGACCCGCGGCCGCGTATATCACCTGAAGGCCTACGAGATTGCCGAAGCAAGCCGCCAGGCAAAGGGAACGGCAATCATCAATTTGCTGCAGCTTGAGCAGGGGGAGAAGATCACGGCTGTCATCCAGGTCAAGGGCTTTGATCCGGATCGCTATCTCTTCATGGCAACCCGTAAGGGTATCGTCAAGAAGACCAGCTTGTCCGAGTTCAGCAACATGCGCAAGGTGGGCCTGATTGCCATCAATCTCGATGACGATGATGACCTCATCGGTGTCAAGTTCACCGATGGCGAAAGCTATCTGATGCTTGGTACCAAGAGCGGTAAGGCCATTGCCTTCTCCGAGGACGATGTCCGCGCTATGGGTCGTACGGCCCGCGGTGTCAAGGGCATCAGCCTGGGCATGGGCGATGAGGTGGTTGGCATGGATATCCTCACCCATAATGCTGAGGTATTGACCGTCACTGAGGGGGGCTATGGCAAGCGTACACCGACCAATGAGTATCGCAGCCAGACCCGCGGCGGCAAGGGCCTCATCAACATGAAGGTTACGGATAAGACGGGGTATGTCATTGGCATCAAAGTCGTTCGCCCGGATCAGGAACTCATGCTGATTACGACGGATGGTATTGTCATCCGCACGAATGTGGAGGATATCTCCGTTATCAGCCGCAATACCCAGGGCGTCAAGCTCAGGAGCACGGCGGAAAACGATAAAGTCGCTTCCATGGCTACGATGGATCAAAAGAACGACTAATCGCATAAAACGATGAACTGTAAAAGGGGCTGTCTCACGAAAGCATTTTCGTGCGGATAGCCCCGTTTTCTTTGAC
>CALYVJ010000249.1 GCA_945494195.1 uncultured Selenomonas sp.
GCCATCAGTGCGTTGATGGGGATGGATTCGATACCAAGCTCAGCAAGGCTGATGGCCATATCGATGCGGTCTTCCCAGGTTTCCCCCATGCCGATGATGCCACCGGAGCAGACACAGAAGCCTTCTTCTTGTGCAATCTTAATCGTATCGATGCGGTCCTGGTAGGTGTGCGAAGTACAGATCTGTGGGAAGAAACGGCGGCTGGTTTCGATATTATGATGGTAGCTCGTGACTCCGGCAGCCCGAAGCCGCTTGAACTGCTCGCGGGTCAGCAGGCCATGGGAGGCGCAGAGGCCGATGGTGAGTTTGTCGTGCATGGCCTTGTACGTATCGATGGCCTTGTCGAAGTCTGCTCCGGCAAGAGCACGCCCCGACGTAACGATGGCAAAGCGGTTGGCACCAGCGTCTTGATTTGCCTTGGCGTTTTGGATGATTTCTTCTTTGGGCAGAAACGGATATTCGTCGATGCCAGTAGAGTGACAGGCAGCCTGGGCACAGTATTTGCAGTTCTCGCCGCAGCGGCCACTGCGTCCGTTGATAATGGTGCAAAGGTCAATGTGGTTGCCACAGAAGTGATCCTGCAGCCGACGGGCCCCCTCCTGCAGCTTCGTTAGCGGCGCTGTCAGGAGATACGAAAGGTCATCGCCGCGTTTTAGGAGCAGTCCGGCGATGATTTTATCGGTAAGCAATTGGATGTTCGTGATTTTCATAGCATTCAGCCTCGCTTTATTATTTTTGAGGATAAAATCCATTGTTAACATTTTATATCTATAAAAGTTGACAGTCAACCTAGTAAGCTAAAATAGCGAACCAAAGGGAACGTTTAAGGGGCGGCGGCTGGTTTCTGCTTTTGAGGTTTGCTGTCAGATATGATAAAATTATTAGATAATAAGAGGAGGGGCAGTTCGTATGGCATATTCCAATTTTGATTTCTTGTCAGAAAAATTTCCAGTGCTGGCTCATTTGGGGCGGTTGGCAGAAAAATATGTGTACAGCGATTCGAATTCCTGTCTGTTCAAGTTGGGGATGATGGGCGAGACGATGATTAAGCTCATGTTTGACTACGATGGAATCGAACTGCCTCATGAAGATAAAGCGGTAAACCGCATCAATAAATTGCGGCGGGAAGATTTGTTGGATGCAGATACGGCCATGCTTTTCCATTCCCTGCGCAAGATACGCAATCAGGCAGGACATGAGGGCTATGAATCTGTAAGGGATGCCCGCAACTATTTAGGCATTACGTACAGTCTGTCCGAATGGTTTATGCAAACTTATGGCGATTACCAATATAAGAATCGCCCGTTTGTGATGCCGCAGGAAACGCCGGCCCCTGTCAGGGAAGATAAAGGGGAGGAAGAGGCACTGGAAAAAATTCTCCTGCAGCAGGCGACAGAAAATGCTGCCAAAGCTCCCAAAGTAAACAAGGCGGACCGTCAAAAATATGCCCGCAAGGCAAGCAATCAGCGGTACAAATCCGAAGCGGAAACCCGCGTGCTGATTGATGAGCAGCTGCGGCAGGTAGGCTGGGAGGCTGATACGGAGAACTTGCGTTACAGCAAGGGCACAAGACCGCAGAAGGGCAGGTGCTTGGCCATAGCCGAATGGCCGACAGATTCGGTGAGCGGCAAAGGCGGTTTTGCCGATTATGCGCTGTTCATCGATTTGCAGCTGGTGGCTATCATCGAGGCCAAGGCTGAACATAAAGATGTAGCGGCGGTGATTGACGGCCAATGCAAGGACTATCCCAGGCACATCAAGAGTCAGCATAGTGAGTATGTCGTGGGGCAGTGGGGCGATTATCAGGTGCCCTTCACCTTTGCGACCAATGGCAAGCCTTATTTGGAACAGCTGCGCACGAAGTCCGGCATCTGGTTCCTGGATTTGCGGCAGAAAACCAATCGTCCGCAGCCGCTGCGGGGCTGGTTCAGCCCTTTGGGACTGGCGGAGTTATTGGCCCGTGATACAGGCAAGAGCAACGAAAAATTACAGGCTATGCCTTACGCTGTCCTGCAAGACCCGGATGGCTTAAACCTGCGTGCTTATCAGATTGCGGCGATTCAGGCAGCCGAAAAGGCGGTGCTTAACGGTCAGCAGAATATCCTGCTGGCCATGGCTACGGGCACTGGTAAAACCCGTACCGTGTTGGGGATGATTTACCGCTTCCTCAAGACCAATCGCTTCCAGCGGATTTTGTTCCTCGTTGACCGCAATTCTTTGGGAACGCAGGCCCAGGATGTATTCAAGGATGTGAAACTCGAAGAGCTTATGTCCCTGAATCAGATTTACAACATCAAGGGGCTGGATGAAAAACTTATCGACCGGGAGACACGCGTGCAGGTGGCTACGGTACAGGGCATGATTCAGCGCATTGTCTTCAATGAGGAGGAACGCAAGCCCTCCGTGTCCGATTATGACCTGATCATTGTCGATGAAGCCCATCGTGGCTACACGTTGGACAAGATGATGGATGAGGAAGAAATGGTCTATCGCGACCAGCGGGATTACCAGAGCAAGTATCGGGCGGTTATCGAGTATTTCACGGCGGTGAAAATCGCTTTGACCGCAACGCCTGCCCTGCATACCACGCAGATTTTCGGCGAACCGATATTTAAGTACACCTATCGGGAAGCTGTGATAGACGGATTCCTCGTGGATTATGATGCACCACATATCATCAAGACGCGCCTGAGCGAAGAGGGCATTCATTATGGTAAGGGGGAGATCGTGGCCATCTATGACCCGGCTACAGGGGAAATCACCAACAGTGAAGCACGGGAAGACGAGCTGGACTTTGATGTAGAGAGCTTCAACCGGCAGATTATCGTGCCGGACTTCAATCGCAAGGTACTGGCCGAAATTGCCAAGGATATTGACCCCACGGATGAATTCAGCGGCAAGACCCTTATCTATGCCGTCAACGATGCTCATGCGGATATGATTGTGGACATTCTGCGGGAAATCTATGCCGATATGGATATTGATCAGGATGCCATTATGAAAATCACGGGCAGTATCGAAAATGGCAATCAGAAGAAGATACAGGAAGTCATCCGGCAGACCCGCAACAACCAGTATCCCAGCATTATTGTGACCGTTGACCTGCTGACAACAGGTATTGATATTCCTGCCATCACACGGCTGGTATTCCTGCGGCTAGTGAAATCCCGTATTCTCTTTGAGCAGATGCTGGGCCGTGCCACGCGCCTGTGTCCTGCTATTGGCAAAGACCATTTCGAGATTTATGACCCCGTGGGTACCTTTGCCAGCTTGGAGAAGGTCAACACAATGAAACCGGTGGCCGCGAATCCGGCAGCTACCATCACCAAACTGATTGACACGTTAGTGCCAGAGGCGCAGTCAGAGGATCAGTCTGTACTGACGCATCAGATTGACCAGCTGTTGGCGAAAATCCAGCGCCAAGGCCGCAATCTGACCACCGAGCAGGAGCAGCAATTCATGGCCATGACCGGGGCAAAATCCTATGCAGATTATGCCCGCGATTTAGCCGAGCAGGATGATAAAACGGCTCGGGACAGACTGATTAAAGACAGGGCTGCATTCAGTTACTTGGAAAACTATATCCGTCCGGGCAGGCCGCAGGTGGTATCGGAAGCCACAGATGAAGTGACCTATCATGGGCAGG
>CALYVJ010000250.1 GCA_945494195.1 uncultured Selenomonas sp.
GGGGTTCGCGTATTCTCATACCGCTTGATTTCCTTGCGCTCGGGCAGAAACACGCGTTCACAAGCCACATCATCACGCTTATTCAACAACTCGTAGACGATGTGAAGGCCCAAATTGGACATCCCCACAAAATACGAATTGGGATACACCAGCGCAAACGGAGTACGCGTCCCCATCGGATACCGATAGTAACCACGTTCTCCCGCCAACAGTTCTTTTAATTCCCGCTTGAGTTCAAAATCCAACTACGCCTATCCTCCCCAGCCTTATTTCTGTTCCTCGGTTTTATGCGCCTGTAACTTGTTAAGCTCATCCACGAAACTGGTAATATCCGCAAACTTGCGGTAAACTGAGGCAAACCGGATATAAGCAACCTCATCGAAATCCTTGAGCCGTTCCATAACCAGTTCGCCAATCTTCGAGGATTCTACCTCCTGTTCCATGGTGTTGCGCACATCGCGCTCGATATCATTCACCAATGCCACAATGCGTTCCATAGAAATATCCCGCTTGTCGCAGGAACGGATTACCCCATTCAAAATTTTATCGCGCTTGAATACTTCCCGTCGGCCGTCGTTCTTGACGACCATCAGCGGGAGTTTCTCTACGACCTCATAGGTCGTGAATCTTTTGCCACAGCCGTTACACTCGCGGCGGCGGCGAATGGTCGTCCCATCTTCAGCCGCCCGCGAATCAATAACCCGACTGTCTGCCTGTTTGCAATATGGACATTTCATCGCCGTACCCTCTTCTCTCTATTCTTCTGCTTATACTTACCGGACTGTTTCCGGCTGTCATTCCCTTTATTCTTTCGACGGAAGGCCTGCGGGCATCCGTCTTTTTTCTTGTTCTCGCTTCCTTCCGGCCGCACCAGACATTTCCGGTCAAAGCCGATAAGGTCTTCCCGATGAGCCTGCCGCAGAGCCTTTCGCACGATTTCCTGATTCTTCGGCAGCCAGTACTGCATCAAAGAACGCTGCATGAGCTTTTCTTCATAGGACTTGGCCGTATAGACCTTCTCCCCTGTCAACGGGTCAATGCCCGTATACCACATCGCTGTCGAAAGAGTTCCCGGCGTGGGAATGAAATCCTGCACCTGCTGCGGATGGTAGCCCATATCGCGGATAAATTCCGCCAGCTCCACCGCATCCGAAAGTTCCGAGCCGGGATGGCTGGACATGAAGTATGGAACCAAATACTGCTTAAGCCCAAGCTTTTCGTTCATCTTGCGGAACCGCTCGGCAAAGGCCTGATAGACCTTCCGGTTGGATTTCCCCATCATGCGTGTCACACGGTCGGAAATGTGTTCCGGCGCAATTTTCAGCTGGCCGCTGATATGATACTTACAAAGCTCCTCCAAAAAATCGTCCTTGGCCAGCATCAGATAATCGAATCGCACCCCCGAACGTATGAAGACCTTCTTGACCCCCGGTAACTGACGAAGCTGCCGCAACAATTTAATATAATCGCTATGATCCACTATAAGATTCTGACAGGGAATCGGGGATAGACACGGCTTGCCGCGGCAAGTACCGCGCTCTAACTGCCCGTCACAGCTCGTGCGGCGGAAATTCGCCGTAGGACCGCCAACGTCGTGGATATAACCTTTGAACCCCTTTTGCTGCGTGAGCAGTTTCGCCTCCCGAAGCAACGATTCGTGACTACGCCGCTGGATAATTCGGCCCTCATGGGAAATAATTGCACAAAAGTTGCAACCGCCAAAACAGCCACGCTGACTCACCAGGCTGAACTGTACCTCCTGAATTGCCGGAACGCCGCCATCCTTGTCATAAATAGGATGCCAAGTCCGCATATAAGGCAGGTCATAAATCTCATCCATCTGCGCTTCGGTCAACGGCTTTGCCGGCGGATTCTGAACTACACACCACTCATCGTTCTGCTGGGCCAATTTTCGCCCACGAATCGGATCTTGCTCCAGATACTCCAGCTTAAAGGATTCGGCAAATTTCTGTTTGGAATGAGCTACCTCTTCAAAGGACGGTAATGGCAGATGATCCCACACATAGTCCATGTTGGGTACACGATAGCAGGTTCCCTGCACATCCTGAATATTCTCAACCGCCACCCCTTGCTGAAGGTCTGCTGCCACTTCCAAAAGGGCACGCTCTCCCATCCCGAAGATGAGTAAATCTGCTTGGCTGTCGACAAGGATTGACCGCCGTACCGAATTGCTCCAGTAATCATAATGAGCCAAGCGGCGAAGGCTGGCTTCAATGCCACCGATAATAATCGGCACATCATGGTATAGCTCACGCAGGCGGTTACAATAAACAATCGTGGCCCGCTCGGGACGAAAGCCAGCCTTTCCGCCTGGCGAGTAAGCATCCTGATGACGGACCTTGCGCGACGCTGTGAATTTGTTGAGCAGAGAATCCATATTGCCCGCTGAGACAAGAAACCCCAGCCGAGGTTTTCCCAGGCGGTCAAAATCCCTGGTAGAATGCCAGTCCGGCTGGGGTATGATTCCTACTTTATAGCCGTGCTTTTCCAAAAGCCGGCAAAGAATAGCCGGCCCAAAGCTTGGATGGTCTACATACGCATCCCCCGATACGAATATAAAATCCAGCTGCTGCCAGCCACGCTCCTCCATATCTTTTTTGCTGATTGGCAAAAATCCATTCATTATTTCTTGCTATCCTTCTTGCTCTGATCGGCAGCAGAAGATTCCCCCTCCGGGGTATAGATTTTTTCTGCTACCTGACCCTTTTCGCCCATCTTGCCGCTGTCTTTGCCGTTGATTTTGATCTCTACAGCACCGGCATTTCCTGCAACGATGACCAATTTTTCCTTAGCCTTCCAGGTTTCCGTCTTGCCCTTCTGCAGCGTTCCTTCGTAAACAGTCTTGCCATCCGCTTTCACCTGCGTCCAGCAAGCATCGGTAATCTTCGCTACGACCTCCACCCCTTCTGTTTTTTTCGGAGCCTCGGCCTTCTTTTCAGGCTGCTGAGCTGTCGGTGCTTTTGCCTGCTGCGAAGACGTCTGGGCAGGCGCCGGACTCTTTGCTGCGGGTTTGCTATCCGAATTAAGCATATAGAAAGCTCCCGCTGCGACCAAAAGGACCACTACTGCCACCAGCAGCATATTCTGATTCTTATGGGATTTCTCCACGCGCTCCCGGAAGTCACTGCCAGTCGAAAAGGCCTGTGCCTTCATCGCCTTCTTTTCCGGCTGCTGTTCAGCCTTAGGGGCGGCATCGGCTTCCTGTTCAGCCTGCTGCTCGGCAACTTTTTCCGGATGATTCTCCTCCATATAGCGTTTTACCACAGCAGCAGCATCCATTTTCAGGAAATTGGCATAGTTGCGGATAAAGCCTTTCGTATAGACCTCTCCCGGCAGCTGCGAATAATCCCCCTTCTCAATAGACTCTATATACAAAGCACGGATACTCGTGCCCTTTTCAATATCACGAATCGAAAGACCCTGTCTCTCGCGCTCTGAACGAAGCATATCTCCCAACATATTAAATCATAAGCCTCCCATATGGTCTTGATTTTTGCATTATGCTTAAAACAAACACTACCTTTCTACATTATACATAATTCAAACAGGCAATACAAATTTTTTTACAATTCATTGGTCATTCTGTTACCATGCAAAAAATCCCCCGTTTCCGGGGGAGTCT
>CALYVJ010000251.1 GCA_945494195.1 uncultured Selenomonas sp.
GATGATAAGAAAAAAGGTGGCCATATTTTAGAACTTTCCTTGGGGGAAGGTGTCATATATCTGGATAAAACGGACAAGTTCACGATGATTCTACATGATGATAAAAAGTTTCATGATATCAATTTGGCGAAGGACATGACAGAAGATATCCGCAGAAATTTATACTGGCTTCCATCATGGGGCAAAATGACGAAGAGTGGACGGAACTGGCGAGACAGTGTCAGGAAAATGGGGCCGATGCGTTGGAATTGAACTTTTCCTGTCCCAATATGATGGAAGAGGGGCTGGGGTCTGATATGGGGCAGGTATCGGCGTTGGTGGAGCGCTTCACGGCGGCCGCCAGACGCGGGACCAGCATTCCCATCCTGGCGAAACTGACGCCGAATGTGGCCAGCATGAGTCCAGCCGCAGAAGCGGCGTTAAGTGGTGGCGCAGATGGATTTTCAGCTATCAATACCATCAAAAGCTTGATGGCGGTTAATCCTGATACCTATGTCAGCAGTCCTGATGTCAATGGTAAGTCAGCGGTGGGAGGTTACAGCGGCAATGCGGTAAAGCCGATTGCTTTGCGTTTTGTTGCGGAGCTCGGGCAGAATCCAAAGCTTAGGAACATGCACCTTAGCGGCATGGGGGGCGTGGAAACCTGGCAGGATGCGCTGGAATTTATGCTGCTCGGTGCGGGTTCCATCCAGGTGACGACGGCAGTCATGCAGTATGGGTATCGTATCATTGAGGATTTGAAGTCCGGCCTGGCGTATTATTTACAGACCAAGGGCTTTAAACAAGTGGGGGATGTGGTCGGATTGGGCCTGGATTCAGTCAGTGCTACGACGGATGTTTTGGAGCGGGAAAGCATCGTCTATCCGAAGTTTGATCGCAAGACCTGTATCGGATGCGGCCGTTGTGAGATTTCCTGCATGGATGGTGGTCATCAGGCAATCCGGATGGATGAAAGGAGGCGCCCCATCTTGGATGCCAAGAAATGCGTGGGCTGTCATCTTTGTGTACTGGTATGCCCCACGGAGTCCATCGGTTCTTCGGGAAAGCGAATAAGCAAAAATGATTGATAGCGAAAATTTTGGGGGATGTACAGAAGCGGCCAAAGGCATTATACTTGATACAGGATAAGTGTCGATAATGGAGGCTGGGCTTGTGAATCTGGTGGAACGTGTCTGTGGTCATACTTGGATGATTTTGCGTCATAAGTATTGGGTGTTTCGGTTTTGCTGTATTGCGGGGATTCCGTGGCAAGGTTTTATGCATGACTGGTCAAAATTTTCGCCGACGGAGTTTATCGAAAGCGTAAAATACTACAATGGCAAGGTTTCGCCGATAAAGATCTGCAAGCGGGAAAACAACGGCCTGTCCATGGCCTGGATTCATCATCATGGACGGAATCTCCATCATTATGAGGCTTGGTGGGATAACTTCGATCATGGTGCTCACCCGCAGGATATGCCCTACAAATACGCGGTGGAAATGATATGTGACTGCCTGGGGGCGGCCAAAGCCTATGGCCGGGATGAATTCACCTTTCAGGCCGAATACGAATGGTGGCAGCGCAAATGTGCCACTGGGGTTGGCATGAGCCCTAATATGCAGGCCTTTGTGGAAATGATACTGAGCCAGCTGGCGGCGACGGAAGATCTGTCTTTGCTGCGGCCAAAGTCCCTGCGGAAAATATATGCATCAGTAGTGAAAGAAGGAAATTATGAATATACAGATTTTCGGCACCAAGAAGTGTAACGATACGAAGAAAGCCCAGCGGTTCTTTAAAGAGCGTGGAATAAAGTTCCAATTCATCGACATGCTGGACAAGGGCATGAGCAAAGGCGAATTCCAGTCCGTGGCCAAGGCCCATGGGGGTATCGATGGGATGATCGATCCGGATTGTAAGGATAAAGATGCCTTAGCCCGCGTAAGTTATATGGCCGATAAGCTGGAGATGCTTCTGGAGAATCAGCAGGTCATAAAGACACCGGTGGTAAGGAACGGCAAAGAGTCAACCGTTGGTTATGAGCCGGAGATTTGGAAAAGCTGGCAGGCAGCAAAGGGATAATCTGCACAAACAGGCGGTGTGATAAAGCTGACAGCAAATAGGGACGGGATGTGCTAAGGTATTCCTAGATAGGGGCAGATGGAGGGAAGGCTTGCAGAAAGGATTGCTTATGGAGAACAGGATTTTACTCAAGCGCATCTATGAACCGCCAGAGGAAAGTGATGGATATCGGATACTGGTGGATAGATTGTGGCCGCGAGGCATTAAGAAGGAAGCGGCTCATCTCGATGAATGGGCCAAGGTCATCACGCCTAGTACCGAAATCCGGCGCTTGTATCATCAGGGCGAGATGCCCTTTGATGGCTTTGCAGAGGCCTATCAGGAAGAACTGGCAGCTGGCGAAGGGGCAGCTGCCTTTGCTGCCCATTGCCGAGAGCTGTTAGCGGCGCAGAATGTGACCTTGGTGTATGTGGCGAAAAACGAGCAGGAAAATCATGTGCTGGTGCTGCGGGAGTGGCTGCGGCGGAATATGTAAGAATGGGCGGTTTGACAAGTCAGATTTTGACTTGTCAGGCCGCTCGGTGTATTTTTACGGAAGGTTGACCGGTTAATGGGAAACGTTAAGTAAACTATAAGAATTAAAGGGGATAATACGGATCGTTTCACGTTGCAAAATCAAAGGAGGCTTATTGTGAGTACTTTTTGTGAATGCACCAATTCAGCTGATGTGAGCTGGTGCAAAAAATGGATTTTGGCGCTGGCAATTGTCCAGACCCTGAGTATGGGGAAATCGTTCCTGTTTATGACGGGGAAAGGGGATGGCCGCCTATTCTATTGGTGTTGCCGCGGCAATCGTTTGGGTGGTGGCCGCTGTCTTGGTCAATCGCCGGCGGTTTGCAGTATTTCTGCGGTATAAAAACTATATCCGCTATATCGTGGCAACGTATATCCTGACGGCTGGCCTCAGATTGGCCGTGATGCGGCTCTTTTTCCAGAAGCCGGAGATGTGGCCGCTGATTCAGCTTGGTTCGTTTGCCATTCAGTCATGCGCACTTTGACCATGCCAATGGCGTGCCGTATTTTTTCGCGCACAATGATAAGGCGAAGTTTTACCTGCGTGATGTGGCAGGAGAAAATTGTTATAGCCAGAAATGGTTTTTCTTTAAAGAGTATATCGGTATTCCGAAAAAGATGCTCGAAACGTATCGAAACCGGCTGGTCTTGGTGTCTGGTGATTACAAGCTCTGCGACGGTGTGTATCTGGTTCCGCATAAGACAGCACGGCTTGAGGAAATCGGCCGGCGGGAGAAGATGTATGTGAAAACTGCGGCAGGCTTTGTGTACGATGATTTTTTGCATGAGCAAAGCGTGGTCATCGAAACGGCCAAAGGGTTGGTCATCATCAATTCGTGTTGTCATGGCGGGGTGGCAAATATCATCCGCGAAGTCCAGACGACATTTCCGGGCCAGTATATTTATGGGCTTATTGGCGGCTTTCATCTTTATAAGAAGAGCAAAGCTGAAGTGCAAAAGGTGGCACAGGAAATCAAAGCGACGGGAATAGAGTATGTTTGCACGGGCCATTGTACGGAAGAACGGGCTTATAAGTGGTTAAAAGAAGAGCTCGGAACCCG
>CALYVJ010000252.1 GCA_945494195.1 uncultured Selenomonas sp.
GCTTATTGCCGCGCAGGGTGCGGGCGCAGGAAAGGTATTGATAGAAGGAAGCCGGGCCAAAGAGATGGAGGTCGGTGGCTTGGGGATGGTCCTTGGGCTGCAGGGGAGTGCCATCATCGGCAAAGCCCTTCCAGTCACCGTTAAACCGGTTGAGGAAATCCTTGACCACTTGAAGGTGGCAGGCGTTATACTGCAAGCTGGCCTTGAGGCGGCTGTGACGGCGGACCAGCAGGCAGAAGGCTGCCAGCAGCAAACAGCCGGCAATGGTACCGGCGGTATGGCCGTCGTAACCGGCGGCAAAGGCAAAAATCAGCAGGATAAAAGAGATGGTGCGAAGCGCCGTAAGGCGGCTGCTTTGATGGGATAGATCCCTGGCTATGGACAGATCTTTTTCCCAAGCTGCGGCAAAGAAGGCATAATTATCGGATGTTGGCTTCAAAATCAATCACCTCACAGGAATTTGTAACAATTTTATTATACCATGGTAGAGGGGATGTAAGATTAACAGCGAATTATTAATGCTGAGATTGTGAAAAAAGAAAGTGAGGATATCGACCATGTTTAACGGTAAAAAATTCCTGATGGCTGTCGGAATGGCTATGGCGGTAGTTCTTGGCGGCTCTGCTGTACAGGCCGCACCCACCGATGCCGCCAAAGAGCAGTTTCGCCAGGAGACCCTGTCTTTAGTGGATTGTGACCAGGGGCAGTTGCTGATGTCGATGGATGCCGATGTGAAGTCGATGATTCATTGTCACTACGAGTCGAAGCTGTATTTTGCGGCCAAGCCGCAATTGGCAGGCAAGGGAACGGTAAAAGTGACAATGGCAGTGCCGAATCAGCCTGTATCATCGATTGAGCGGGATTACTATCTGCAGGAAAAGGACGAGCAGCTGGTGGCCTATTTCCAGACTCCCGATAACAGTTGGGTAAAATCCGCAGTGGCGATGCCGGCTGGTCAGAAGAAATCCTATATGGAAAATAACAAGGAATTGATTCAGGCCTCCTTGGAAACGGTGAAGGCTGTTGAGCTGGGCCAGGCAAATGGCGACAAACAGAGTTATATGGTAACGGTGGATGGCGAAAAGATTCTGCCGTATTTTGCCAAAGTGATGAGCATGGCTGGTGAGGACGGTAACAATATGCTGCCTTTGTTAAAACCCGTTTTGGAAAACATCGGGGATTTTACCTATACGATTGAGATCGATCGGGCTAAGCATATGGTTACCGGTATGCAGGCCAATCTAACGGAGCCCCTGCGCAGGATGGCGCTGGCGTCAATGGAACAGGCTAAATCTACGCCGGAACAGGTGGCAAAGGCAAAAGAGCTTATAAGTACCAGCACGATGAACCTTGCCATCAAGGCGGTACCCATGGATAAAGTTCCGGACTTGAAGGTGCCGAAGAAGGTAGAGCGCGAGGCGAAGGCCGTTAAGGTCGAGAGGATAAACGGGCAACAGGCTGCTCCCAAAACTGCTGACAGCAAATAATCTGCTAGGTTAGGCAGTCCGGCTGGCGTACCGGACTGCTTTTTTCTTGCATGGAAGAACAGAAAAGGATAAACTGATATTATGATGCAAACAATGACGGAAGGGCAAGGAAATGAAAGACAACAACACGGAGGCAATGACGCGGCTCCAGCAGAGCATTGACAATATCGAGAAAAGGATGCGCCTTGACTCCAACGACCTGGATTATGAAACCCACCTGCGGCAAAAGCGTCAGCTGCAGCAGATTTTAGACCGTATGAAGGCTAGAAATTCTTAAAAAAATCAGCCGATTTTCAGCTAAGGTGATTATGATATAAACATCAAAAGGTCAAAAGAAAGGATGAACCAAACATGTCGCAACGTATGACAATGGAGGAAGTACTCAAGGAGTATGGCGTTCCCCAGATTAAATTGGATGTCCATGCTACCCGCAGTGAGCTTTTGAAGCTCCGGGAAAAATTGATGGCAATCCGCGATTTATCCAATGGCCGGGAGCAGGGATATCTGGATATTGACTGCAAACTTTATATCGATGTGGATGATATTGACCGCTACTTGTCGGGGGAGCTCGATACCGTAGGGGAGATTTACGCATTCCCTGAGGATATAAAGTCTTATGAGGAAGAATAAGTATTAAAGGAGAGCTATTATATGAAGATGAAGAAAATGGCAGCGGCTGTTATGGCCAGCTTGATGGTGGCAACGGCAGTTCCGGTCGTTATCGCTGTGACCTTCGACCAAACCTCGGTGGCCTATGCGGCCAAGGGTGGAGCCAAAGTAGGCGGTGGTGCTAAATCGGCCCCGAAGGCTTCGGCCCCAAAGGCCTCGACGCCTTCGAGCAACAGCAAGTCGGTATCGGGCAATGGCGAGGGGTATAAACCGTCCAAGAATGCCAAGGATCTGGACAAGACTGCCCCAGCTGCTAACAGCAAGGGCAATGCCGTGCCGAACAACAATACCCAGAGCGGCAGCCGCTGGGGCAGTGTCATGCGCAATATCGGCCTCTTAGCGGGTGGTATGATGCTGGGCCATCTGCTGTCACAGCTGTTTGGATTGGGCGGCGGCCTGTTGGGAGATATCCTGGGGCTGGTGATGAATGTCATCATGTTCCTGGCTGTCATCATGATCTTGAAATGGCTTTGGAATAAGTTCCGCAGCCGCAAGAGCGAGCAGAACGTATACCGTTCCGGTATGCGGGACCTCAACATGCGTCAGGATATCAAGGATGTGACGCCAAAGGCACCGGCAGAGCGCATGGAAATCCGTGATATCCGCGGGCCAGAAGCTGGCTATGATGCCAAAAGCACGGCAGATAAATATCGCAATCGGTAAAAGGAGTTAGGAATCTTGATTAAGGAATCGACAAAACAGGCAGTTTATGAACTCATTCGCCGCTATCCGGCACTTTCGGTATGTGAAGCAGATTTGCTGGCAGCGGTAGAGGTAATTTGTGACAGCTATCGCGCAGGGAACAAACTCATCGCCTGCGGCAACGGCGGCAGTGCTTCCGATGCCGAGCATATCGTTGGCGAGCTGATGAAGGGCTTTTTGCTGCCCCGCAAGTTAGGCAAGGATATGGAAGCTAAGATGCGTGAGGTCTGTCCCGAGGAGGCAGATTACTTTATGGAAAATCTGCAGGGAGCCCTGCCGGCGATGTCTATGGTCAACCAGGTAGCCCTCAACACGGCTTTTGCCAACGACCAGGCACCGGATCTTTCTTTTGCCCAGCAGCTGCTTGGCATGGGGGATGAAGGGGATGTACTGGTGGCTATCTCGACTTCTGGCAACAGCACGAATGTCATTTATGCCTTGCAGATGGCTAAGGTAAAGGGCGTTAAGACGGTGGCCCTTACGGGTAAGTCCGGCGGCAAGATCAAGAGCCGTAACCTGGCGGATGTATGCATCTGTGTACCGGATGATGAGACCTTCCGCATTCAGGAACTTCACCTGCCGGTCTATCATATGCTCTGCATTGCAGCCGAAAATGAGTTCTTTGGCGAATAAATGAATCTTGGGGCCTGCTGACACAGAAGTTGGCAGGCCTTTTGTATAGAAAAAATTACAGTTTGCAGGGGAGTAGTCCCCAGTTCGTATTCGAGGTAAGTCGCCGGCGGCGTGGGCCCCAGTACCAACGCTCCAC
>CALYVJ010000253.1 GCA_945494195.1 uncultured Selenomonas sp.
GCCGCAGCATACTTCAATATCGGCATAAAGCGTCTGGTATACCTGCTGGAATCTCCAGAGGGGGCTGATCTTATGCTGACGGTTGGAGTGAAACGCCTTGTCAAGAAGAAGAAAATGGAAAATTTCTTGGACAAAGCGGCAGCAATCTAGAACTTGAGAGCCTCAGCATGCTATAATATTGGTAGTGCTGAGGCTCTTCCTATACATGGAGGAGCGGTAAAAATGCCAAAAAGAAGAGACAATAAGAAGCGTATCCTTCGCAAAGGCGAAGGGCAACGCAGTGATGGCCGGTACTACTTCAAGTACCAAGATGCTAAGGGTGATACCCATTTCGTTTACAGCTGGAAGTTAGAGCCATATGATATCCCACCTGTGGGCAAGGATGCAGAGCATTCCCTGCGGGAAATGGAAAAAAAGATTATACGCAACATTGAAGACGGCATATTGGGCTATGACAGCAAAATAACCGTGTTGGAATTGGTAGAACTCTACCTACAGCAAAAGGTTGGCGTTCGTCACAATACACTGACAGGTTACAATTTTGTCCTCAATATCATCAAAAAGGAAGCCTTTGGTGCCATGCCGATTGGCCGTGTGAAGCTGTCCGATGCCAAAAGGTGGCTCATTAAGCTCCAGAAAAAGGATGGCCGGGGGTATAGCTCCATCCACTCAATCCGTGGCGTTGTCCGGCCTGCTTTCCAGATGGCGGTTGACGATGATTTGCTCAATAAGAATCCCTTTCAATTTGAGCTGGCATCGGTGGTAGTCAATGACAGTGTTACCCGAAAGGCCATCAGTCGCAAGGATCAGCGTAAATTCCTGTCCTTTGTGGAACAGGATAAGCATTTTTCCAGATACTACGATGGTATATTCATCTTATTCAACACCGGTCTCAGAATATCCGAGTTTGTTGGCCTTACCATCAAGGACATCGATCTAGATGGCAAAAAGCTGACCATTGACCACCAGCTGCAAAGGACCGGACACATGGAATATGTCATCGAAGAACCCAAGACAGAATCTGGCAACAGGGTTATTCCTATCAGTGATGAGGTCTGTGCTGCCTTTAAGCGTATCATTACCAACCGGCCAAAACCAAAGGTTGAACCCATGATTGGTGGCCATTCTGGTTTCCTGTATCTGGACAAAAACGGCAAACCTATGGTGGCCTTGCACTGGGAAAAGTATTTCCAGCATATCCGTGAGAAGTACAATTCCATCTATAAGGTGCCAATACCTAAGATTACACCTCATGTGTGCCGCCATACCTATTGCAGCAATATGGCGCATTCTGGCATGAGTCCTAAGACCTTGCAATACTTGATGGGGCATGCAGATATAAGCGTAACGCTTAACACCTACACCCACACCAGTTTTGAGGTGGCCAAGGAAGAGCTGAAAAAGATGAATATCAGTGGGTTGTAATTCACCAAAAATCGGCTGGTTTTACAACTTTTTTACAACTTTTGACGGCGTAAATATGCGATTTTATGCCGATTTATGCCGATTTCCGAAAAAACGCAAAAG
Source organism: uncultured Selenomonas sp. (assembly GCA_945494195.1). Classification (GTDB taxonomy): domain Bacteria; phylum Bacillota; class Negativicutes; order Selenomonadales; family Selenomonadaceae; genus Selenomonas_A. The sequence goes on from CALYVJ010000253.1 coordinate 1,528, forward strand.
GCTGTGAAGCCTTATATATCAAGGGATTAAGGAGTTTTCAAGCGATGATAAATGTACTTTTCGTATGCCACGGCAATATCTGCCGGTCGACGATGGCAGAGTTTGTGATGAAGGATATGGTGGCAAAGGCTGGGCTTACGGAGGAGATTCTTGTCGAATCGAAGGCTTGCCGGACCGATGAAATCGGCAGTGATACGCATCCAGGAACGAAGCGGGTGCTGACGGCTCATGGCATTTCTTTTACGCCGCGGCAAGCACGGCAGATTCGGCGCAGTGATTACGAGGAATATGACTTGATTATCGCCATGGATGATGAAAATATGTGCGATTTATCGCGCTTGACAGGCGGCGACCCGCAGGGAAAGTGCCATTTGCTGCTGGAATATGCCGGGGAATCCCGTGAGGTGGCCGATCCCTGGTATACGGGGAATTTTGAAGTCACCTATGTAGACATTACGAAGGGATGTCGATTCCTGCTGGACAAAATTAAGCCGATGCGGTAATATAGATAGGTAATCATGTATAGGAGTGTATCATTGTAAACCTAAAAGAGATACCTTTCCGGCCGCAACGGAATTTTAATTAGAGAAGGTGCTTTATTGGAATCAAGAGGAAGTTTTTCGACCCGTCTGGGCTTTATTCTGGTTTCCGCTGGCTGTGCAATCGGCCTCGGCAATGTCTGGCGTTTCCCCTATATTACGGGAGAATACGGTGGCGCGGCGTTCGTGCTGATTTATTTGGTGTTCTTGGCTATTCTGGGGCTCCCCATCATGGTAGCGGAGTTTGCCGTTGGCCGTGCGAGTATCCGCAGTGCGGCAATGTCTTTCGATGCGCTCGAACCGAAAGGGACAAAGTGGCATCTTTATAAGTATGGAGCCATTGCGGGCAATTTGCTCTTGATGATGTTCTACACGACAGTATCCGGCTGGATGCTCTACTATCTTTATAAGATGGCTTCGGGCGGCATGGAAGGTCTGGATGCTGCTGGCGTTGGGGCTGTTTTTGGTGCTCTGTTGCAGGATCCGTTGACTATGGCTGGGTATATGATAGCCATCGTACTGCTCTGTGGCGGCGTTTGCTATCTGGGCGTACAGGCTGGTGTCGAGCGGATTACCAAATCCATGATGTCCTGTCTGCTGGTGCTTATGGTGGTCCTGGCGGTCAACAGCGTTATGCTGCCGGGCGGGGAAGAGGGCCTGCGCTATTACCTGTATCCGGACTTTGGACGGTTAATGGAGTTCGGGATTAAGGAAGTCATCTTTGCGGCGATGGGCCAGGCTTTCTTTACGTTGTCCATCGGCATTGGCGCCCTGGCGATTTTCGGCAGTTACATTGGCAAGACCAAACGCCTTACCGGTGAAGCCATCTGGGTGGTCCTGCTGGATACTTTCGTCGCAATCATGGCGGGGCTTATCATTTTCCCGGCTTGCTTTGCCTATGGCGTCAATCCGGCCAGCGGCCCGAATCTGCTGTTTGTATCCCTGCCAAACGTATTCAATGCGATGCCCTTCGGCCGCCTTTGGGGAACGCTGTTCTTCCTGTTCATGACGTTTGCTTCGATGTCGACGGTCATTGCGGTCTTCGAAAACCTTATTGTCTGCTTCTTTGAGTTGCTGCACAAAAAGCGCAAGACAATCATCCGCTGGGGGATCCCCGTCATCATTCTCTTGTCGATGCCCTGTGTGCTGGGGTTCAATATCTGGAGCGGATTTCAGCCGCTGGGGCCAGGGTCGGGGGTGCTTGATCTGGAGGACTTCTTTGTCAGCAATAATTTGTTGCCGTTGGGATCGCTGGTCTATCTGGCGTTCTGTACAAGCCGTTATGGTTGGGGCTGGGATAACTTCATCAAGGAGGCCAACACCGGTAAAGGCACGGCCTTCCCAACCTGTGTGCGCTTCTATGTGACCTGGATCCTGCCGCTCATCGTACTCGTTATCTTCATTAATGGGTATCATGCGCTGTTCTTTAGCAAATAAAAGTGATTTGAGAAAAAGTTTTGGGAAGATGCCCCCGCTGACTTGTTTGGTGGCAGCGGGGGTTTTGTGATTGGCGGGAGGGTTGTTTGTGGTTGGCAAACTTTG
>CALYVJ010000254.1 GCA_945494195.1 uncultured Selenomonas sp.
GGGTACAAGGGAACATTGGTCGCGCTGCGTGTGGATCCGGCCTATATGGAGTCGGTTGCAGAGGCTATCAACCAGTATCCGGGGGCTACGCATAACTATGAGCGTGAGGGACGTTACAATCTGTGGTTTACCTTACTGACACCTTGTCTGGAGACGGAGAAAAAGATTCTTGATGAGGTGGAGGCTCTTCCTGGGGTGGAAGATCTGTTGAATCTGAAGGCAAACAAGAAGTACAAAATCAACGTGCAGTTCAAGCTGCATTAAAGGGATGTTGGGGTAAGAGAAATGGCACAAGAAGTTGCAATGACAGAACTCGATAAGAAGGTCGTTCGGGCGCTTCAGGGAGATTTTCCATTGGTGTCCGATCCTTATCAAGTGCTGGCAGATCAGGTGGGGATTTCGAAAGAGGATTTCCTGGCCTGCGTAAAAAAGATGGAAGAGAGTAATGTCATCCGTAAGATGGGAGCGGTACTTCGTCATCGGGAAGTGGGATTCTGTGCTAATGTCCTGGTGGCATGGGCTGTACCTGAACAGCGGTTGGATGAAATTGCACAGAAGATGGCAGCAAGTTCATCGGTATCTCATTGCTATGACCGCAATACAGCACCCGATTGGCCGTATAATCTCTATACGATGGTTCATGGCCACAGCCGCGAAGAGTGCGAGCGTATTGTGGAAGAATTAGGACGAGAGTGCAAGGTCAGCGAGCATACGATGTTGTATTCCCAAAAGGAATGGAAGAAGACTTCGATGCGGTATTTTATGGAAAAGTAAAAAAGCAAGTGCCCGGCAGGCGAGAACATGCAGTGTTCCGCCTGCCGGGCTTTTTTCTATCCAACAAAAGATATTGACAATCATTATCGTAATGATAATATAATGCTTGCGTAATCGATAATGACTATTAATTACGCATAAGATTCAAAAATGAACATTGTTCATATTTTAGGGGGATTGAGGGCATTCGTATGAAGTTAGAAGCGTATTTGACGGGATTGCCGCAGCCAGCTGATCTTAGCAACCAGCACGCCGTTTATATTCACATACCGTTTTGCCAAACAAGGTGTCTTTATTGTGGGTTTTACCAAAACGCCAGCCGGCTGTTGGAAATGATTCAGCGAAGTTTTTCATTGGTGCCAGACTGCGAAATAACCTTGGAAGGACGCGTTCATGATTTGGTGCCAGAAAAAATCGAAGCGTGGCTTTCCCATGGCGTCAATCGTATTTCTCTGGGGGGTCAGTCTTTCGACACGGTTTTGCGCCAGCGGGTTGGCCGGATCGATTCCCGAGAAGAAGTATTAAAGCGCTTAGCCTTGTTGAAAAAATATGATGTCACAGTGATTGTCGATTTGATTTATGGTTTGCCGGGGCAGACTATGGCGACGTGGATGGAAGATGTCAGGACATTGGCTTTGGCCGATGTGGATGGTATGGATTTATAACAGTTGAATGTTTTTCCCAATGGGCCGCTAGATAAAGCGGTGGCAAACGGCAGTGTACCACCTTGCGCAACGGTGGCTGAGCAGGCTGATATGTACGTGGCGGCGCGTGACTACTTGTTGGATAATGGTGTGGAGCGGTTAAGCCTTTGCCATTTCCGGCGCAGCAAGCGGGAACGAAGCCTCTACAATACATTGGCAAAGACTGGTGCAGGCAGGTTCTCCTATGGCAATTACCGGTGGTGTCGGGGAAGCATTGATTGCTACCGTGATAGGACTGGCTGTGGCGACCTTTGCCCTTCTTGGACACAGTTATTTTGGTTATCGGCTCGATGGCATGGTAACCCGGCTGCTGGCAGGGCTGGCGCGGTCGGATTCGGGACAGATTTGCGTGTTCGGGGAAGAGGCAGCCCGGCGGAGTGTCAAATTCCGCCGCTTGATTGGGCTGGTACCACAGGAAAATACTTTTGAGAGCGAGCTGACTATCGAGCAGAGCATGTTATGTACCGCCAAATTGTACGGTATTGCCGATGCCCGCGCACGAATTTGTTTTCAGGTCTTTTGTTTCCGATGATTTATCTTTTGGCTTTCGGTTGGGGGCTGGGGGAGAGCGTAGCGGTTGCTGGCGGGTATATCGCTTATTTGGCCAAAGGAATGTTGGCGATAACCGTGATGATGAATGCGTTTCAGCAGACAGCGCTTTCCGTTAGTGCAGCAAGGTTTTATTACCGTACGTTTGCGGTTTTACGGCTGAGTCCGATTCATGATGGTGCCATTGTTTTGGGCATTGCTTTGGCTGGGACAGTCCGGGCACTGATGGCAGCAACTGTTTTAGGAACGATGACAATGGGAAACTGCGTCGCAGCAGCTGAGGCTACCGGCGATTCGATACAGACGCGGGATGTAGTGGTGACAGCCTCGCGTACGGAGCAGCAGGTGAAGGAAGCACCGGCTGCCGTCGAAGTCATCACGCGAGAAGATATTGAAAACACCGGTGCGGAAACTTTGGCACAGGCCTTGGAGATGGCAACGGGAATCAACGTGTTGGAAAATGGCATGGTGGGCAATCAGTCCTCCATTCGCGGGATGAACACCAATCAAACCCTTATCTTGGTGGATGGGCGCCGAGTGCGCACGGAAAACACCAGTGAGACCCAGAATTATTACGAGCTTCAGCGTGTCAACATGGATGAGGTGGAGCGCGTAGAAATCGTACGCGGTGCAGTAAGTTCGCTCTACGGCGCGGATGCACTGGGAGGTGTCATCAACATCATTACGAAAAAACCGGGAAATCCGGGTGGTTCTGCTTCCGTGGATTGGACTTCACGTCAGCAGGATACAGGATTCCGTTATGATTTAGGCAAGGAAGGTAAATGGGCCTGGGCTATGAATGGCAAGGTATCGGATGTGCGCCGCCGCATGACGAATGCACTCAACAGCTTTGACGATATGACGTTCAATTCCTATGTGGCCGATGGCCGCCGCACCTTCAATTTGGATGATCGGAATACGCTGACGGTTGGTGGGGAATACCGCCAGGAAGATTATGAAAGTACGCGCATAAAAAATGGCTCGGCGCGGACGATAACGCGTGAGGGGATCTCATCAATCTCAATACGAAGCTGGGGTATGTGCCGGGAACTGGTATGGTCGCCAACGGCAAATATGAAAATGTTGATAAGGCAACGGTACAGGGCCTGGAGTTTGAAGGGAAACAGAAGCTTGGCCGCCATTTCACGTTGCGCAGCACGTATACCTATCTCGATGCCCGCAATGATAAAAGTGGCGAGCTTTTGACTGGCCGCGCTCGCCATAAGACCTCGTTGCAGCTCATGTACAAGGATAAGGCCCATGGCTGGGAGGCAACGCTTGGGAATGATTGGTTGGATGGTTATCGCTATACGTTAAGCGGCAAAACAGGCATGACGGGGGCCAGCATCATGAATGTGGTGGTCAATAAGAAACTGGGCAAACAGGCTAGTGCTTATTTTGGTATCAACAATCTTACCAACCGCGAGAATGACATTCTTTATTACGATGGACGTATCTGGCGTGGCGGTGTGAAAGTAACGTTTTAACGGATTTTTACCGGGGAGGTTTATTTGATGGTACTTGCGGTGAGACCAGTGCAGCCCAGAGCACGGAAACGGTTTTGG
>CALYVJ010000255.1 GCA_945494195.1 uncultured Selenomonas sp.
TCGTTGACAAAGATTATTGCGTTGGCAAATCAGAAGGGCGGCGTCGGCAAGACGACCACATCCGTAAATCTGGCAGCCTGCCTGGCCGAAAAAAAGAAAAAAGTTCTGCTGGTCGATTGTGACCCTCAGGGGAATGCCAGCAGTGGCTATGGCATCGATAAATCGGCGTTGGAACAGACTATCTATCATGTATTGATTGATAATGCCGAGGTGAAAGATGTCATCCAGAAAACGGAGTTCAAGGTGGATGTGCTGCCAGCGAATATCGAGTTGGCCGGGGCTGAGGTTGAACTGGTGGCGGCAATTTCCCGTGAGACCCGACTGAAGAAAGCCATAGACAGCGTAAAGGACAACTACGACTACGTTGTCATTGACTGCCCGCCATCCCTGGGGTTGCTGACCCTGAACTCGCTGGCAGCAGCCGATTCTGTGCTGATGCCAATCCAGTGCGAATTCTATGCCCTGGAGGGAGTGTCTCAGCTCATGAATACCATCGAACTGGTACGCAGCAATCTTAATCCGCAGCTGGAGGTGGAGGGGGTCCTTATGACGATGTTTGATTCCCGCACGAAGCTGTCCGAGCAGGTCGTCGATGAAGTCCGTGCCAACTTTGGAGATACGGTTTATAAGACGATGATTCCGCGTACGGTCCGGTTGTCGGAGGCTCCGTCCTATGGGGAGCCGATTCTCTACTATGACCGGCGCTCGAAAGGGGCAGAGGTTTACATGAAACTGGCGAAAGAGGTGATTGCTCGTGGCAAATAAGGCACATGGCGGCTTGGGGAAAGGGCTGGGGGCATTGCTCAAGGATACGAAGCTCACGCCGGCCAAAGATAAAGTCCAGGAACTGGATGTGGCGGAAATCAAGGCTAATCGTTACCAGCCCCGTCAGGAATTTGACGAGTCGGCATTGGACACGCTGAAGGAATCCGTGAAGCGGATTGGTATCTTAGAGCCGCTGCTGGTCCGCAAACTGCCCGGCACGGGGTATGAATTGATTGCGGGCGAACGCCGGCTGCGGGCTGCTAAGCTGGCTGGGTTAAAGACCGTACCAGCGATGGTACGCGAATACAACAATGCGGAAGTCAGTGAAATCGCGCTGATTGAAAATATCCAGCGTGAAGATCTGAATGCCATTGAAGAAGCGAAGGCTTATAATCGCCTGATGAAAGATTTCGGGATGACCCAGGAGGACATGGCTAAGAAAATCGGTCGCAGCCGTTCGCATATTGCCAATTTCCTGCGCTTGCTGAAGCTGGAACCACAGGTACAGGAATATGTCGCTAATGGTGCTTTGTCCATGGGGCAGGCGAAGCCGCTGCTTTCTCTTGAGAACCAGAAGCTGCAGCGTGAAGCCGCTGAATACATCCAGGCAGAAGACCTTTCTGCCCGTCAATGTGAGGCACTGGTAAAAAAACTGCAGGATAATCCGGATTATTTCAAGGAGAAACCGGAGACGGCGAAGAAAGATAAAAGGGAACAGGATGTATTCTTGACGGATGCTGTCGATAAGCTCACGCATCTGTTTGGCACCCAGGTCAAAATCCATCCTGGCAAGAAAAAGAGCAAAATCGAAATCGAATTCTATTCCCCGGAAGATTTGGAACGCATCATGGGGTTGATTCTCGAACGGGAAGAACAGGTTAAGAAGCAAAAGATTGATGCCTTGCGGCAGATTCCTTTATCACAGAAATTTACCGTATGAGCGGGACGATTTTGCTTATAGCAAATTCAGAACAAAGGCATTAGAACGAGGCAAAAGTGTTTGATAGATGATATGCGTAGTTGCCGCCTCGTTGAAACGCTGATAGGTAGTTTTGCCTATGGCAAAACTGGAACAATGGCGTTATAATATTAAAGGTTTGCGATTAAGGATTAGCGGTTTTGTTTCACGTGCAACAATCGGAGGACTGAAACGGGAAGCAGAGAAAGGGAGCATTCAAAAAACAATGGATATTCAGCAGTTCATGAAGATAATGACGAACAATATGCCATTTATCGTTGTCGGCATGGCAGTGATTATGGTAATTATGTTGGGGATTATGATTAACCAGGCGATGAAGCTCAGTTATATGAAGAAGCGGTATCGTAAGATGATGAATGGTGTCGATGGTGCCAATATCGAGCGGCTGCTCATGGGCCATATCGATGAGGTTCGCCATGTAGTAGAGGAAAACCAGCGCCTTGACAGCGAGAACAAGCGGATAGATGCGCTGCTCCAGACTGCGGTTACGCGGGTGGGGGTTGTTCGTTTCCGGGCTTTTGAAGACATGGGCAGTGATTTGAGTTATGCGGTAGCGCTGCTGGATTCCTATAATAATGGTGTGATTTTGTCCAGCATCTTTGGCCGTGAGGATTCCCGCAGTTATGTGAAGCCCATCGAGGCGGGGGTATCGACCTATACGCTGACCCAGGAAGAGGAAAAAGCCCTGCATGATGCGATGGCGAAGGCACAGTAAGCGGGATATACTATACTAGAAAAAACTTTAAAAAATAAAAACCTTATGCTATAATGTGGCATAAGGTTTTTTATTTATTGGTAAGGCAATCCAGGGAATTTTTAGGTCCGTGAATTATTTTATTGAAAGTGTTTGGAGGCTTTACTTTGGCAGACGAGAAGAAACCAGAGATAAAGGAATCACCGGAGTATACCATAAAGTTCATTCCGTCTAATGGCGGCGATGTCAAGAAAATCCATTTGTCCGAACGCAATCTCAAGATTGGAATCGCTTCCGCAGCTGTGGGGGCGCTACTGTTTGTGGGGGCATTCAGCTACTCGGTATACAGTACCTTTGCTGCGCAGAGCGGACAAAGCGAGATTCGCGAGCTTCGGGAAGTGAATACGATCCAGCAGGAACAGCTGTTGCAGCTTTCGAAGAAGGCCAATGACCTGCAGGATGAGATGGAGCAGTTAAAACAGCTCGAAAACGAATTGCGCCAAATGACAGGTATGGCGTCAGCGAAGGATGCCAATGCACCCACTGATCAGAATCCGGATGCCAGTGGCAACGGCGATGGCAAACACGATGGTCAGGGCGGACCAGTAATTCAGCCCGATTTGAACAATATCGGCCAGGTACTCACCATGGTGGAGCAAGGGATTACCCAGCGCCGTGCGTCGCTTATGGATTTGCAGCAGCATATCAAGGAACGTCAGGAAAAGCTTGGCTATAATCCGCTTATGGGCAGCAGTACGACGCCGTCTATTTGGCCGGCACATGGCGTGGTCACCTCACCCTTTGGCCTGCGCTGGAACGGTTCGGATTTCCATCCAGGTATTGACATTGCCAATGATGCAGGAACGCCAATCCTGGCTGCCGCTGATGGTGTAGTTACCACGGCAGGCTGGAACGATGGCGGTTATGGCAATATGGTGGATATTGAACATGGCAATGGCATTATGACCCGCTATGGTCATGCGATGCAGGTCGTGGTTACCCCGGGACAGTATGTTCGCCGCGGTCAGGTTATCGCCTACATGGGCAGTACAGGCTTCTCCACGGGGCCGCATGTTCACTACGAGGTACGCATTGGCGGTGAGCCGGTAAATCCAGCTTCTTACCTTCATTGACAGGCTTTGGTAGAAAGTA
>CALYVJ010000256.1 GCA_945494195.1 uncultured Selenomonas sp.
AAGTTTTTAATCGAAATCTGGATTTGGAAAAACATATATCTCAAAATACAATGTAACAAATGGCCAAATTGACTCCATGCTGTCTCAAATATCGTTGTAACTAAACATCTCAATTGCACCACCCCCGCGAAAATATCCTTGATATTTTCGCTTTAATATCTCCCGCCCGCAGGCGTAAAGAGAAGCCCCTGTGCATTGCTGGGCGACCTCTTGTCTCAAACTAAAATGTAATTTTTACCACCAAACTGTAAGCGTATAATTTCTTATCTCAAATTAAAATGTAAAAACATGCAAAAAATTGGAGCTTACAAAACACTTATCTCAGATAACTTTGTAAAAAATGAAAAATTGCGCTTATTGAGAAATGCTTATCTCAGATAACGTTGTAATTAAATGCGTTTCTGCTATAGAAAAATCGTGGGCATGTATACAAAACGACCGGCAGGGGGATGACCCCTGCCGGTATATTGGTGAAATGGTTGTGCATTTTGACGAACTGTCAAGATACAACTTAATCGTGAACAGGAAGCGGCCTTTTCACCGCTTTTTCCTGTCAAAAATACAACTTAATCGTGAATAGCAAAATTTTCGACTGAAATAAGCAGTTCAAAAAATACAACTTGATCGCAAACAGCGAGCGTCCGCCTACGGATATGCAACCATTATAATGCATGCTCTTGGAAAAATCAAACGTATATAGATCGAATATTCTTGCATTTCTCGTACTTTAGGAGTTTTGCTGTTAGTGGAAAGTGAGGTTTTTCGGGACATTCTGAGATTAGAGATAACCATTGATGGGAAGCTTGCATAATTACGGGGAAAGATTTCTTGAATTTCCACTTTCCTGTTTTAGGAACTCCATTGCAGTTTCTTGTGACTCTGGCCCGGCACAAAAGTTCGACCATGCGTCAAAACAGTCCTCTGGTGTGATTTCCAGTTCTGCACAGGCAGATTGAAAAGCTTGCCATGTATCCAGTATCCAAACTGAGGGTTTTTAACGCATCCTGTTAGAGAAATTTGACAGTTTTTTGAGAAAAGGGTATATATAGTGCAGAAAACCAATTCATCAAAATGGAGGTGCTTGCTGTGTCTTTATATGCTTTTGCAGATGAGAAGCGGATGCCGGAAAGCAAAGTATACGCGGCGGATCTGGACAGGGACGGAACTCCAGAGGAGCGAAAGAAAGATTTTTACTGTCCCTCTCCAAATTGTACCGCACGCATGAGGCTCCGGAGCAAGTCTGTACACTGTGCCTGCTTTTTCGCTTTGGATGGTCACAGTGCATCGTGCATGTATGGCCATTTAGGCACATACGATCCAAATGATTATAATGAAAAGAAATTCGACTTTGAAAATGCAGTGATGGCACTGAAAGCGGTGAAAAAGCCGAGCGAGGCGAAATTACCAATAAAAGCCAAAGAGAATAGCAAGATGGTTCATCAAGGGCCTGAACCCCCAAAAACACTGAATGAGATTTTGCTGATGCTCAAAAATCATGATTGTCATGATGTGATTGGAGGCAAGAAAGTAGGCGACATGTTGCTGGATGACCGCAGCATGGAAGAATTCGGGGAAAACTTCTTCGGATATCGAGTGGTAGAAGCCAAATTCCCGTCTGATTGGTTTTATACAAAACGACCGGCGCTGAAAGACTTAGATAGACTGCAATTTATACCTTTTGAAAAGCAGATTCCTTATTTATCGGCTTTGCACTTGGTGCTTGAATCTGATCTCCGACAATTCCGTTTTGACGTATATTTCAGAGATGTGGGAATTTTTCGTGAAGTGATTAAGAAAATCTGGGGAGGAGAAGGAAAAACAGAACCTAAATACCGTTTTGCTGTGGTTGCTTCGCATTGGAGGCAGACATCTGAGGACGAGAAGCGATATGCAACGATTGTGACGTCCAGTAAACAAATCATCACGTTTAAATAACCAGATGGGTCCGGATACAGATTCCGGACCCATCTGGTTTTTGGTAGTTTATCAGGAGACAGGTTAGAGAGCATTTCTCATGTCCATGTATAAGATGTGGCCGATACAATTCGCACGGAGATACGGAGGCATCTGCAGCAAGGTGCTGATGATTTGAACAATCAACCTATTTGTGACGGTGATAACTTTATCGCCTTCCAAGTACCCGATGGGGCCGGCTGCGGTATAGTCCGGCACAACGTAATAATCAAAAGTGTTACTGGTAAGGAAAGCAATATACATAATCGTACTGGTTTGCAGAGTTGTCACATAACCGTTGACGTAATTTCGCATAGACACCCTGGCATAGGAGCAGGCTTCTTCACCGAGGTAGTCTTCAGGGGTACAATACTGATCAGCTGCAGCTTCCTCAATGCGCTCACTCAGGATATCTTCAAGTTCAGGGATGTAGGGTCCACAGCAATCAGTATTCGTCTTTTTTATATACTGGAGCTTTTTAAGACATTCGTCCAAGAGATAATCAGACCAGTTTTCTACGGTTTTGCAAACGCAGGCAAGCGCAACAGGGAGAATGGATGTACCGTTATCCCCAAACAGAAATTCATGGCAGCTTACTTGAAGAATCTCTGCGCAGAGACAGATCAGCTTTCTGGGAGAAAGATGGAACGATTTTGTTGTGATTCTTGAAATATCAGAGCTGGATACCTGAAGCCGGTCTGCAAGTTCGCTTTTGCAAATTCCGAGGCTTTTAAGAACCGAAACCATCAGAGAGGGGTAAACAGCTATTTTGTTTTCCCGCAGCTGAGACATGAAAGCGGCCTTTTTCTGCTTGGATGTCAACGTTGTATCTGCCTTGATATGATCAAAATACCCCACATGATCACCTGCTTTCCAAGTCTTCCACCAGCATGTCGATGGTGGCGCGTCCGAAGGGGTTCAGGAAAAGATATCCTGTAACGCAGTCTTCAGAAATGCTGTCATCCGCCAAAATTGTTGCCCTGTTGCCCAATCCCAGCAGCCAATGCAGTGAGATTTCCAGCTTGGCTGCAATCTCGGGGAGGCTCAGCAGACTGATGGTTGTGCAGTGTTTATGGTCCAGCCAAACCCGTTGTGCTTCTTCTCCAAGGCATGCTAGCACTGCTGCACGCATGTCATCGGTTCTGCTGTATTTATGCTGCAGGACAAACAGCATACGCTTTGTTGGTGTTGATAGCTCCGGCGATTTGTGCTGCCAAAACTTCGGAGAAAGATCTGCAATGATGGAACGGATTTTTATTTTTTCAGCATCACTAAGTTTTTTAAGATGCAAATTAAATGTCTCGGATTTTTCGTTGGGCCATGAAACTTTGATACCCGCCGCTTCGTACAGGTCAATGATACGAATTTCCATTATCTGCAGCAGATCAACCAGTGATGCGATGGTGATTCGTTTTTGCTGATTTCGATATGCGTTACACTGCAGGAACGCTTGAAGTTTTTTGACGGTCTCCTCCGCTTCGGCTGGCGGAATTGCGTTGATTTTTTCAGCAATGAGTTCATACAGAACTTCTTCCAGCAATGGGTCTATGACGTCCTTTTTCCTGGCCATTCTGGATCATCCCTCCTGTTGTCCATCAGAATTTTTATCAGAATCTAA
>CALYVJ010000257.1 GCA_945494195.1 uncultured Selenomonas sp.
AAAGGTTCCAGCCGTTTGCGAGGGCAAATGGCTGGAACCTTTTTTATTTCCCGTACAGGTTATGAAATTCTTCGGCGATGGTTTCGTAATTGGTGGGACGTACGCGGATGCCGTAGCCCACAAATATCGGTGAGGTGGCGAACCGGGGCATGAGCTTGGTGTAGATGGTTTTATCCCGATGATAGAAGAAAATGTTATAACTGTTGCAGCGCTTGTGAAAGTGATGGGTAAGATAGTCCGTGACAATTTGCAAATAATCGGCCAAGGTATCAAGGGATTGGTCGGTAAGCTTACGGACAATCAGATTGAACTCCCAAAAGCCGATGCGGGGTTGGTCCGATACCGTCATGGATACGTCATTTTTGGCGTAGATGACTGGGCCGTCAAATTCTTCCGGATGAACGGCAATGGCGTCGGTGAGCTTAGGGAGGGCGATGAGCTGCATGTGGGGGTGGCGAATGGTGCCGCCGGACAGGGGACCGAAGTTTTTGAAGAAGAGAACCTCCTGATATTTGCCGCAGTGGAGAAGCTGCCGCCAGTGATGAATGCCAAAGCGGATGAGTTTTCTCATGTGTTCCGTGGTGTATTCGGGCATATCGCTGTGGCAGGCGTCGCCTTCAATCAGCACGAATTGGTCAGTTCCTTTCAGTACGTTGTATTTGTTGCGGACCAGCAGGATGGAGCCATCGCTGTCGATGATGTTTTCCAGGTTTTCGCGGTCGCAGAATGGGCAGTAATGGTCGGTGTGGACGATGGTTTCTGGTTTTTGGCGCCCCAGGGCCATATCGAATTCAAGCAGGTTGTGATTCATGATTGCTCCTTGCCGTTTTCGGCTGATGCCATAAAAAAATGTGGCATACTAAGGCTATAAATGATATAATTCATATGTTATGTACCAATATTATAGCGATATTGGTGAGATTTTGCAAAACGGGCATGCTGCCAGGTGCAGTATGCCTTTGTACATAGGCGGTGTTTCCAATTAGTAACCAGGAAGTAAAAGAAGAAAAGAAATCCAGCAAGGGGGAGTCTTTCCTTAAGGGAACCTTCATATTGACGGTGGCCGGTTTTGTGGTCAAGGTCATCGGTTCTTTGAACTGGATTTTTGTATCCCGAATCCTTGGCGGTGAAGGTATTGGTCTTTACCAGATGGCCTTCCCGATTTATTTCTTTGCCATGACGGTGTCGCAGGCTGGTGTGCCGGTGGCTATCTCCATCATTACGGCAGAGAAGGTGGCGTTAAAGGATATCTTCGGGGCAAGGCGCGTGTTCCACATCTCCATGGCGTTGATGCTGGTGACAGGCCTGGTATTTTCGTTTTTGACCTATTTCGCGGCGGATTGGCTTATCGATTGGCAGTTTGTCCGTGACCCGCGCGCTTATAAGTCCATTGTGGTGTTGGCACCAACGGTATTTTTCGTCACCTTGCTGGCAAGTTCCCGCGGTTATCTACAGGGCTGGCAGCGCATGACGCCGACAGCGGTTTCCCAGATTGTTGAGCAGATTTTCCGCGTCATTACCATGATTCTCTTGGCGGAGCTCTTGTTGCCCTGGGGCCTTGACTATGCATCGGCGGGGGCATCCCTTGGTGCGCTGGCGGGAGCGGTGACGGGCCTCATGGTGCTGGTCTACTTCCACTGGAAACTCGACCGGGACATTGAGCGGGACTATGGCAACGACTTGCAGCCTCTGCCGGGCAAGGAAAGCGAGCCGGCCTGGGATATCATCAAGCGCATCTTTAAGCTGTCCCTGCCGGTATCGGCAGCCAGCATCATGCTGCCGGTGGTTTCCAACCTTGACCTTATGATTGTGCCCCAGCGCTTGGAAGTGGCAGGCTACAGCGTCAATGAAGCCACGGAGCTCTTCGGTTACCTCACGGGGATGGCTGTGCCGTTGGTCAACCTTTCCTGCATCATCACGGCCTCCATGGCCATGAGCATCGTGCCGGCCATTTCCGAGGCCCGGGCATTAAAGGATATGAAGCGTGTCTATAACCAGACGGCGGCTTCAGTCCGTATCTCCAATTTTGTTTGCTTCCCGGCCTTTGTCATTGTGTTCGTGCTGGCAACGCCAATTTCGTCCCTTATCTATAATGCGCCTGGCGCTGGTCCGGCCGTCATGATTTCGGCAGTCAGCATCATCCTGTTGGGATTGCATCAGGTATCGACAGGTATCCTGCAGGGCCTTGGACATCCGACCATCCCGATGGTCAATATGATCTTGGCCGCGGTGGCAAAAGTCGTCCTTAATTGGGAACTTACCGCAGTTCCATGGCTCGGCATCATGGGTGCTGCTTGGGCAACGGCAGCTGACATGGGGGTCGCTGCCATCATCAATCTGATTTTCATTTATAAGTTCATCGGGTATCGCATGGAGATTCCCCAGCTGTTAAAGACTATCATCGCTTCGGCGGTCATGGCAGCGGCGGTCTACTTCTTCTACGATTGGACCATGGCCTGGTGGCAGATTGGGGTTATCTCGACCTTCGGTGCGGTGTTCTTTGGCTGTGCGGTTTATATCGCCGTTATGTTGCTGATTGGCGGCTTGCGGGAAGACGACCTGGAGCGTATGCCCATGCTCGGCCGTATTGGCATCAAGTTCCTGCGCCGTATCGGTGTTTTCAAGACGACGGCAAATTGATTCGATGAAACGAGCAGTACCAACCTGCTCGTTTTTTATAGGAGGAGAAACATTGAAAAAGCTGGTCCTTTTCTATAATCCAGTATCGGGGCATGCAGCCTTCAAGAATAAACTCGATAGCATGATTGAGGCCTTTCAGCGCCGCAATATCCTGCTGCTATTGTATCGGACGAAAAAAGAAGGCAATGAGGATTTTGTCGATTTTGTCCGTGAGACCCAGCCGGAAGGGGTGCTGGCTGCTGGCGGTGACGGAACGGTTCACGAGTGCGTCAATCTGATGATGAAAAACGGCATCGACCTGCCCTTGGGCATCATTGGCAGTGGCACGTCCAACGATTTTGCCACTTATCTCAAAATTAACGAGGACATGGAGAGGTATTTCGATGTCATCGCCGCTGGCAAAGCATGCCGTATGGATCTGGGCAAGGTGGGGGAGGATTATTTCATTAATGTGGCCAGCGCTGGCATGATGACAGGCATTGCTCACGAAGTGGACGCGCGGCTCAAAAATGCCATGGGCAAGATGGCCTATTATATCAAAGGCCTGGGCGAGATTCCAAAATTCCACGCCGTACCGCTTAAAATCGAAGCTGATGGCGTGCTTCATGAGCTGGAGGCTTTCCTGTTTGTGGTTATCAATAGCGCCGTGGTGGGCAGCATGAAAAATGTGGCCAAGGACGTATCGGTCACCGATGGGAAATTGGATCTGTTGGCTATCCGCAAATGTGGCGTGCCCTCTCTGATGGCCGTAACCGCTGACCTTATCGCGGGCAAGCCGGTGTCGGAGAAGGATAAGGTCCTGCACATTCAGGCGGAAAACTTCCGTATTGAAGCGGCAGAACCCTTGCAGAGTGATTTGGATGGAGAAATCGGCCCATTGTTGCCCCTAACCATTGAAACAGTGCCGCAGGCCATTGCGGTTTACTG
>CALYVJ010000258.1 GCA_945494195.1 uncultured Selenomonas sp.
ATTCAAGAGGGGAATATCAATATGAACAAGAAAAAATTATTAGCCTGCGCATTAGCCGCCTCCATCGCATGGGGATTTTCGATGGATACCCAGGCAGCTACCCGCAGTGAGCTGGCAGCTATCCAGGTAAGTTCCGCCAAAGACTTTCACTATTGGACTGCTAATGCGCCAGCTAAAGAACAGCTTATTGCTTATGTAAAGGACGTAACCAACAAAAAGAGCAAAAACTTCATTCCCGTCGAAGACCGCATCGCAGTTTTTGATTGCGACGGAACCCTGCTCTGCGAAACAGCACCCTTCTATTTCGATTGGATGCTCTACATCCATCGCCTGCAAAACGACCCGACTTATACGCCGACCGCCGAGGAAAAAGCTCGTGCTGCCGAATTCAAAAAAGCCATCGCGGCACATAAAGTAACCGATGAGATGGATGAATTCAAGAACCAGACTTTCCCCAGCGTATTTGCTGGTATGACACCGGAAGAGTACAAGGCCTACGTGACAGATTACATGAACAAAACTTATGTCGAAGGCCTTTCCAACCTGAAGACAGGCGAGTCCTTCTACCTGCCCATGGTGGAAGTTGTTTCCTATCTCAATAAAAACGACTTCACAGTCTATATCGTTTCCGGCTGTGAACGTGAGACTGTACGGGCTCTTGTCAAGGATGTTATGGATATCGCACCGAATCACATCATCGGCACCGACCACTCCTTCCGCGCTATGAAGCAGGGCAAAGATGTCCGTGCCGATTTCCACGATTTCAAAAAAGACGATAAACTCGTCCGCGGCGATAAACTGGAAGATATCAACGTCAAGATGGAAAAGGTTGTCAAAATCGAGCGCGAAATCGGCAAAAAACCGGTTCTCGCCTTTGGCAACAGCTCTGGTGATTCCAGCATGTTCGAGTACACGATTACCAACAACAAATACAAAGCAGCTGCCTTTACGCTGCTCTGCGACGATACCGCCCGCGAATTCGGCAAACCATCCAAAGCCGAGAAAATGAAACAATCCGCCGAGGCAAACGGCTGGACCGCGATCTCCATGCGCGATGATTTCAAAACCATCTATGGCGATAACGTAAAACGCACCAAATAATCCGCGTCCCCCAATAACCCTTATTGTTATTATACCCCTTAACAAAAGAAGTCTTGCCTCCACAAGGATTGGCAAGACTTCTTTTGCTTACGAGCTTTTCCATAGGTCTATCAATTCCCGGGCAGCTGCGGCCGGATTATCCGCGCCGGCTACCGCACTGATAACGAAGAACCCCTCAACACCAGTGCGTTTCAACGCCGGCAAATCGTCAGCCTTCACACCACCGCCAACTACCACGGGAACAGGACTTATTCGATGAAGCTCCGTTAATTCCGTGACAGTCCTCATATGACGGCTGCCATCCGCAGCCACCCCAGCATCTGGTTTTGATGCCGTCGGATGCAACGGCCCCGCCCCCAAATAATCAATATCCCGGGTATCAAAGCGGCGGACAAAATCCAACAATTCATTGGTCCGCGCCGAAAGACCAACAATCGCATCCTCCCCCAAATATTTCCGGCAAATATCCGGGGGAATATCCTTCTGCCCCACATGGATACCATCTACTTTAATCCCTTGACTTCTAGCTGCCAACGCCACATCCAAACGGTCATTAACCAACAATGTCACCAAATCACTTTTGCCCGCGGCGGCAATCGCCTCAGCCGCTTCTCCACAAAGACTTATAAGTTCCCGGGCCGAAGCAGCCTTTGAACGAATCTGCACACAGGTAAACCCCTGTTCCACTGCCATCTGGACAATAGCTGCCACCGGACGCCCCTTCGTGTTTTCCGGTCCCACAATTAAATAGGAAGAAATATCTACCGCATTTTTCCGCTTCATCAGCACCAAACACTTTCCTTTCCTTAATGTACAAAAAACCTGCTATCCTAATGATAGCAGGTTTTTCCATCTTTATGAATGTTTAAAATCAAACATCCCATCATAACGAATCGAAGCAATGAACATACGATGCCAAGGGAAAGTAACATGGAGGGAATCCACCTGCTTGAATTCTGGCAGATGGTCTTGGCAAAATTGACGCAACAGACGAGTCGAATCAGCTTCCATCTCTGGCTCGTATTCTCCCAGGTACAAGTAGACCATAGGATTGCCTAGGCGTTCAATCTTATGGGCCATGGCCGTACGCACGTTGGCCTGATAAGCCCAATCATCCAAATACCGGGTCATCAGAAGCTCATTAGCTTTCTCCTGCGGCAATCGGCTGGCCAGCATTCCCTGCCCCAATGCAAATCCAAGACTATTCGTGCCCGTGTTCCAGCCAGAATAGCTCTTCAATTTAAACAGCAATTTATTCGCTTTGAGATGATACATCAAAACATTATCTGAACCGTTGGAAAAAGCGATATCCGCAATTCCTACTGAACATCCTTTGCGGATCAGCGTATTTACCTGTTCCAAAAAGGCATACGTTCCCGGACGATTCTTCCAGTTGTTGAGCGGTGCCGGCTCCCAGTCACGAACGTGATTTGCCTCCCCCGTTACGCCCTCGGGGGTCGTGTTGACCAGCAGCGTGAAGTCTGCCAATCCCGGTGCATCCACCAGCTGTCCGCCTGCAACAGCCAATTCTGTGCGCAGGGTAGCTGCAATGCGTTCATCGGAATAGGTAGGAATGGTATCCCCGCCCTTGCCAATGTTATAGCGGATGGCAACCTTCGGTACAACCTGTTCCCACTGATTGACGGCTCTGGTCATCAACAGCATGGCAAACTCGTCAATTCCCGCCACAATGTGGAAGCGGCTGTCGGGAATATTCTTGGCATACTCCCGGAGCCAGCGGTCTTCGCGATGGGTCTGCGACAGGCTGGCATTATCGTCTTTTCCGATTAATAGGTAATCGATTTTACCAGCCCGGGCATCATCAATCAGCATCTTGGTTGCTTCGAGATTATGCTGCCGGCGTCCCAGCCAATCCTTCAGGACCAGCGCTGGAATATCCTGGGTAAGCTGGGTAAGTTCCTGGCGTTCTTCCTCCGACAAGCCTTCCATCTCAGCTTTATCCATCAAGGCTGTATAGCGGAAAATCTTCGTGCCATAGGTGAAATAATAATCCGGGTCCTCGCCACCTGACGCCGCCCCGCTGCGCGGCGTGCGCATCAATGAGGTAAAGGCATAAATCTTCAAGGAAGGATGAAGAGCGCGAAGTTCATGCAAACGATTGGCCCGTTCCTTCAGCTCAGCCCGGGGGATTTCATGAACCCGCGAGGTCACTAACCCACCGTAAACCAAGGAATCTGTTGCTATGACTGCTACTTCTGCATTCTTGGCATTTTCCTTCGTCCATTTCCAAAGTTCTTCCGTATCGCCCTTGGTAGTAAGACCTCCGAGGAGTTTTTTATCCGGCATGATAACATCATATCCCAATTCCTGAACTACAGCAGCGGTCTGCTCACAGGAAGTCGGACGATTATCGTGGGGAATGAACAAGATCTTGGCTTTATGGTCCGGTGGCCCCGGCGGCGCCTGCTGTTCCCCTTTTTGCTGCCGATGCCGCCCGATATTCC
>CALYVJ010000259.1 GCA_945494195.1 uncultured Selenomonas sp.
GGACCGAACATGTCTTTTCAACACAGTACACCAAGCGAGGTAAGTTATGGACGAAGCTTTCGCGGTCATCATGGCCTTTTTTCCCGGCTATATGCAGGTGTCCACTATCCCACCGATGTAGTAGGCGGCATAATCGTAGCCTTTGTTGGCAGTTGCCTGACCTGGCACTTACGCAGCATCATCTTTAACCGGAAATAAACAACATCATATCAAAAAGAAGCAGACTCTCCAGTTTGACTTTTGACATGTCAAATTGCCAAGCTTCGAAGTGCTCACCTACCCCCAAGGGGCAGACAATCTGCTTTATCTTGGGCTTCAGGGCCATAACAGTAGGATAATCCAAATGGTCCCAATGGTCGTGGGAAATGGCCAGCACATCAATCTCCGGCATATCGTCAGCTGTGTAGGCATTGCTGCCCGGAAAAGCCTTGTTGATGAAGAACACCGGCGAAGCATAGTCGCTGAATACCGGGTCCATCAGTATCCTGCGTCCTCCCAACTGCAAAAAGAAGCTGGAATGCCCCAGCCACACCACAGCACCGATACCTCCCATAATAAATGTTCTGCGGTTCATCTTTTTCCCCATTATAAATCAGAGCGTCAAACTGTCCACCCATTCTTTCAGCTCATCGATTGAAGGACAGCCGTTCAAAATTTTTCCTTCCATAACCGTCGCCCCCGGACAGCTATCCTGAAGGCCGACGACGCTCTTGCCGAAGCCACTGCCGCCGGAAGTGGCAAAAAGAATGATTTTCTTGCCTGACATGTCATAGCCTTCCAAGAAGCCGTTGGTGATATGGGGAGCTACATACCACCAGATAGGAAAGCCCAGGAAAATCACATCGTAGCCGCCCATGTTCTCCACTTTGCCCGCCACCGCCGGACGGGAGGACGTATCCCGCATCTCCACGCTGCTGCGGGAATTTTTGTCCTGCCAGTTCAGGTCTTCTTTTGTGTAGGGCACCTCCGGCTTGATCTCGAAAAGATCTGCCCCTGCGGCCTCGGCCAGTTTGCTGGCAACCTTAGCCGTCACACCACTGGCAGAAAAATACGCGACTAATGCTTTGCTCATAATGGATCCTTCTCCCTTCTACACTTATAAAATCTTTATGATATCCTCGGCAATCTGTTCAGCAGTCAGATGATGTTCCTGCGCCAGCTTGCTGTAATCATAGTGGTCATAGAATTTCTTTGGCAGGCCGAAGTTCAGCACCTTCATCCTGTCAGCATCATAGAAGCGGGCAATCTTCTCGCCGAAGCCGCCTTCCAGCACACCATCTTACGAAAGGCCCGCCAGCCATCGTCACGCTCCAGTGTTTTAGTTGGAGTATTCTCAGTCTTGCAGACCAGGGATATTTCCTCATCCGTCCTGCCAACAAAATAAAAATCTTGATTCAAGTCAATTTCTGCCGTCGTTTTAAGTTTGCAAACCGTCAGCCGGCCCTCAATTTGTTTCAATTCCATCTGCTCCCCCTCCTTACGACTCATTTACCAACTTACCTGTCATATGCTCAATGCCCATCGCCAGGCACTGCACCCGTGGCAGGGCATTTTTCAGCTCCGTTTGCAGATACTCCTCATCATCAGTGAATCTGCCTGCCAGATGGGTACATATCTTTCTAGCCAGTTCTTCCTCCTCCACTAGACTGATCCTGCCAAAAGCAATGACACTTTTGATATTGAGCGCCCATTCCCCTGCTCTGCGAAATCCTTCATCATAAGCACAGAAGCTGGCTTTATCACATATTTCGATAGCTTTAATCTTATGCCCCGCCTTGGCCCCATGGAAATACAGCTTGCCATCTTCCTCACAATACCAGTGATTGATAGGCAATCCATAGGGATAGCCATCCTCCCCAAGAAGAGAAAGCACTCCCCGCTTGGCATTGTTCAATACCTCACGGCATTCCTCTTCACTGATCTGCTGCTTAAAGCGTCTCATCTTTCTGAACACCATCCTATCCCCCTTCAATATGCAAAGAACACCATATCTTTATCTTCCCTGACCTAACGATAAAGATATGGCGTCTTTCCTGCTCCCCGGTGGCAACAGGCACCTTTTTATGTTCTTATGCTCCTATGTTACCACGTTGCCTGTATCAAATCAACCCCAGCCACTGAAACGCATGGAAGAGGCCATCCTCGGCCACGGCATCCGTCACGAAATCTGCCATCGCCTTGATCTCCTCACCGCCATTGCCCATGGCTACGCCTACGGCACAGTATTCAAACATCGGAATATCGATCTTGGCATCCCCGAAGGCAATGGTATCCTCAATTTTGCCATCGATATGTTTCAGCAGCTCATCAATGGCATGAGCCTTGGTGATGCCCTTGACACCCAGATCCCCGAACAGGGCCGTTTCCCCGACGCCGCCCCAGGTGCCTGCCTGCAGATCCGGGAAGGCTTCCTTGGCTGCCAGGAAGTCCTCATAGCTTTCGAGGATGAAGCTGACCTTGTTCAGATCGTCCCGGTAAAGCTCCCCACCGAAAATCATTTCGGGGAAAGCCTGCCGCACGGTCATCCTGGAGGCATTGTCCTGTCCCTTGCGGGCCGAATATTCCTGCATGACAGGCTCGCCTCGGGTCTCGAAGTTCTCGCTGGCAAAGAGGCCGTTGTTACTTTCCAGATAAAATTCCAGCTGGCGCTCATGGAGCCAGTCCACGATGCGGTGGCTCTGCTCTGCCGTGAGCAGCTGATGCATGACCACCTGCCCGTTGTCCTCCACATAGCTGCCATTGCCGCCAATCATGCCGTCAAGGCCGATGTCCCAGATTTCCTGATAGACCTCGGCCCGGCTGCGGCCCGTGCTGATATATACCTTATGGCCATTTGCCCTAGCCTTGCGGATAGCATCCACTGCCGAAACCGGCAAGACATTGTCATAATCCACCAGCGTACCATCCACATCAATAAAGAGAATTTTACTCACGCCATCAACTCCATCTTTTACCGTAACTTATCCCCAATCGGCATCATATTCTTAAACGTATAGTAAACCACAACGCAAGTCTATCTCTTCCGCAAAGTCTGTCTTGACCCGACTGAACTTCGCAAAGTACTTAGGATAATCCACATTGGCTAAGGGCTGCAGTTCCTCTGCCGCCAAACCTATGCCATCGCCGCCGCGGTACTCGATACCGCCCCAAATCCGGACAATTCCTGAAAGATATTAACATCGTATTATCCAGAGGATATACTTCCCCGCTTAAAAATCAAACGGTTTTATATCTAACACAGGGGTACCATCCATCATATCAACACCGGTAAAATATATACGCTGCCCCTCGATTTTCGTTACTGTTACGACAGAAGCTCCAATGGGATTCGGCCGATATGGCGCATGGGTAGAAAAAATCCCCATCATAGGACCAACGCCCCGGAACGGCACTTTAAGCTTCACGTCAGGGACTTTATCAAACCAGAATAACACTTCATATTTCTTGCCAGCTTCCATATCAGCCATAGCCTCAGCATATTCCTCCGAGATTTCCATCATAGCTTCCTGGTCAGGATACTCATCCCCACTTTTTGGTGTTGTTTCCCGCGTCTGATAAG
>CALYVJ010000260.1 GCA_945494195.1 uncultured Selenomonas sp.
ACGGAACCTTTTCTTGGCATTGATTTACCTCCTTATCATAGTCTTCATTTACGAAGCTGTATTATTTCTTTTTCGCGCGTTTCGCACCGTACTTCGAACGGCCCTGACCACGATCCTGCACACCGGCAGTATCGAGAGAACCACGAATGATGTGGTAACGAACACCTGGCAGGTCCTTAACACGACCGCCGCGGATCAGAACAACACTATGCTCCTGAAGATTATGACCAATGCCCGGGATGTATGCGGTAACCTCGATGCTGTTCGTCAAACGAACACGAGCTACCTTACGCAGTGCCGAGTTCGGTTTCTTCGGCGTAGACGTGTATACACGCGTGCAAACGCCACGTTTCTGCGGGCAATTCTTGAGTGCTGGTGCTTTGGACTTCTCCTGCATGCTCTTTCTGCTCTTACGAACTAACTGGTTGATAGTAGGCATACATGCACCTCCTTCCTTCATATTGAGAATTTATTATTTATTAAAACTCCAAAGCAAGCTTTGAAGTTTTTAACAAATATACTAGAACCTTACTTCAGGACTGCCACTGCTGCAGCACCGACTTCGATGCCACACGCTTGGCCCAGAATCTTCATCGTCTCCGCATGGCCTACCGGGATTTCACTTTCCTGGCAGAGCACTTTCAGCGGCTCGATAACCCGGCTATCTGCGTCATCCGCAACATAAACCGTCTGGACATTACCACGTTTTACAGCTTTGGTAGCCTGTTTGATACCAATCACCCGATTGGCACTTTTCAGTGTATCCAGTGTCATTGTTTTCACTCCCCTGTATCACTAAATCATGCGCTCAAATCAGGCACTTCTATATATTAGCACCCGCTAAAATGCTTGTCAACACTTTATTTATAAAGATTCATGTGCACACGTTGCCTAGCGTATCGTAATGTAAAAAAATTTTTTCTCCCCCCCAAAAAGTCCACGATTCAGAAACAAAACCCCGGTTGAGATGGAATTCCATCCCAACCGGGGTGCAGGTTTTATAGAAATTTTATTTATTGTCCGAAATAACCTTCTTAGCAACTTCAACAACATGCTCGACCGTGAAGCCAAATTTCTTGAAGAGCAATGGTCCCGGAGCAGAAGCGCCAAAGCCTTCCATGCAAATCGATGCACCATCAAGGCCTACATATTTGCCCCAGCCAAAGTCCGAAAGTGCCTCAACCGATACACGAGCACGAACATTCTTCGGCAGGACGCTTGCCTTATAAGCATCGCTCTGCTGCTCAAAGAGATCCAGGCACGGCATCGAAACGACGCGGACATCCAGCCCTTCTTTAGCGAGTTCTGCCTGGGCATCAACAGCCAGCGAGACCTCCGAACCGGAAGCCATCAGGATACCATCCATGTTGGCAGCATCCTTCGCCTCGGATACGACATAAGCACCCTTGAGTGCCTCTTTGCTAGAACCAGCCAGCTGCGGCAGGTTCTGACGGGTAAGTACCAGCGCCGTCGGCGTCTTATCAGCCGTAATAGCCAGATACCAGCCAGCTGCCGTCTCCGTTGCATCAGCCGGACGGAATACGTTGAGGTTCGGCATAGCACGAAGCATTGCCAGCTGCTCAATCGGCTCATGGGTCGGACCATCCTCCCCGACACCGATGCTGTCATGGGTCAGGACATAGGTAACCGGAATATTCATGAGCGAAGCCAGACGCATCATCGGCTTCGTATAATCACTGAATACGAAGAACGTAGCGACATACGTGCGAAGTCCGCCATGCAGCGTAATACCATTGGCCATAGCAGCCATAGCCAGCTCACGGATGCCGAAATGCAGATTACGGCCAGCGTAATTGTCTTTACTGAAATCACTCTCGCCGTTCATCATCGTCTTGTTAGACGGTGCCAGGTCAGCACTGCCGCCGATGAGCTGCGGAACCAAATCCTTGATGCGATTGATCATAACCCCAGAGAGGTTGCGCGTTGCCTGTGCTTTATCTTCATAAGCCCAGAATGCCTCATCATCCATCAACTGCTCTGCATCAACCGGTGCATGGAATTTCTCCCAACGAGCTTTTTCTTCCGGGAATTTCTCGCAATACTCAGCAAAGAGCTTATTCCATTTCTCCTCCTCAGCTGCACCCTGGGCAGCGAGTTCTTCGTAATGTGCATAAACCTCCTGCGGAATGTTGAAGGTCTTCTCCGGTTCCGGCCAGCCAAGATTCTCCTTAAGGGCTTTTACATTCTCTTCTCCCAGCGGTTCGCCATGAGCACTAGCCTTGCCCTGTTTAGCCGGGCAACCGTAACCAATCTGCGTCTTGACCGTGATGAAGGACGGATGCTCTTTATCTGCCTTAGCAGCTTCAATAGCCTTGCCAATAGCCTCAAGGTCATTGCCATCTTCAACCGTAATCGTCTGGAAGCCGAAGGAAGCCATACGAGCCTGGACATTCTCCGTGAATGCAATATCCGTGTCACCTTCGATGGAAATCTTGTTGGAATCGTAGAGGACAATCAGTTTGGACAGCCCCAGCGTACCAGCCAGAGAGAACGCCTCGGAGGAAATACCTTCCATCATACAACCATCGCCGCCCAATGCGAAGGTATAATGGTCAACGACTTCATAGCCTGGACGATTGAATTCAGCAGCCAGATGTGCCTCAGCCATTGCCATACCAACAGCCATCCCCATACCAGCACCCAGCGGGCCAGTCGTAGCTTCAACACCCACCGTATGACCATACTCAGGATGTCCCGGCGTCAGCGACCCATCCTGACGGAACTGCTTCATATCATCCAGCGTCAGGCCATAGCCAAAGAAGTGAAGCAGGGAATACAGCAGCGAGGAACCATGGCCGCCCGAAAGTACAAAACGATCGCGGTTCGCCCATTTCGGGTTCTTGCCGTTATGCTTCATATGTTTAGCCCACAGCTCATAAGCCATAGCTGCACTGCCAAGAGGCAGGCCCGGATGACCAGAATTAGCCTTCTGGATTGCATCTGCTGCCAAAACACGAATGGCATTAACACAAGTCGTATCGATGTTACTCAAGGTATATCTCTCCTTATCCTATGAAAGATTTTATTATATCACAAACTTCATTCTACTAGATTCCCTGGTAAATGTACAGTATTCTTGCGTATTTTCATAAATTTCTTTTATCGCTTCGTAAGAAACGATTATATACTGTTTCATTTTTTGACAATTGTCAGGCAAAAAATCAAAAATTACGTAAATCAGGACGTAATTCCTGGGCACGTCCCATATAGACATGCTGAATTTCCGACTGCTTGCGCTCTGTATCCACCAACAGCAAAACTCGAATACAATGATCCATCGATTCATCAATTGCACATTGGCGCGTGTCAAACAATGGAACCAGATCGAATCCCGGAAGTTGGCGAGCCCCTGTAGAAGGAAAGGCTGCGGTGAGGTCATCCGTAGCAGAAAAAATAACTGCACCAATGTCCTCTGCCTGCACTTTATTCCGGCGCAAAATCTGCGACAACAAAATTCTGGCAGCCTGCCATATTTCTTCTTTTTTGTTTTCACCAACGGTGATAGCACCACGAATGCCTCTCATG
>CALYVJ010000261.1 GCA_945494195.1 uncultured Selenomonas sp.
AATTTAAGGAGGCAGCTCATGGATAAACATTCAAATACGAGCCGTCAAAAACGTCCCGCAAAAAAAGGCAGCAGCACCGCAAAGCGCGTGTTTCTGGGATTGGGATTGGTCTTACTGGTCATGGTTACCGGAATTGGCTGTGGTTTTTTGACGGCCAGTATGAATACGAAGCCGGATTTGGCAAATGATATTTTGCCACCGGCATCATCGCAGATTTACGATATTAATGGCAATGAGATTGCTAACGTTCACGCGGCAGAGAACCGGCGGCCGGTCAAGATTCAGCAGGTCCCCAAGGAACTTCAGAATGCCTTTGTGGCCGTTGAGGATAATCGCTTTTACGAACACAGTGGTGTAGATCCGCGCGGTATTTTGCGTGCGCTTTATGCCAACATTCGCGGTCGCGGCGTATCGGAAGGTGGTTCTACGATTACGCAGCAGTTGGCGAAGAATGCGTACCTTACGCAGGAACGCACGCTGACCCGTAAAATCCAGGAAGTATTCCTGGCGATGCAGTTGGAGCGCCAGTATACGAAACAGGAAATCCTGGAAATGTATATGAACCAGATTTATTTTGGTCAGGGTGCTTACGGAGTGCAGGCTGCAGCGCAGACTTACTTCGGCAAGAATGTTGAGGATTTGACGCTCAGCGAATGCGCAATGCTGGCTGGTATCCCGAAGAGCCCGAACTATTATTCGCCAATGAATAATATGGAAGCCGCTATGGAGCGCAAGGCCGTGGTTATCGATCAGTTGGAAAAATATGGATACATCAACAGCAGCGCTGCGTCCAAGGCTAAAAAAGAAAAACTCAATATCATCAAGCTGGTGAAGAAGAAAGAGACTTCCGAGGCATCCTATTTTATTGAATATGTGACCCAGGTCCTTATCGATAAATATGGGGCAGATTCAGTCTATAAGGAAGTCTTGAAAATCTATACGACCATTGACATGGATATGCAGCGGGCTGCAGAGGCAGCGATGAAGAATCTGCCGAATATCAAGGTCGATGCCAATAAGATTCAGCAGCCGCAGGGAGCCCTGGTGGCAATTGACCCTCATAATGGTTATGTAAAGGCCATGGTAGGCGGCCGTGGTACGGATCAGTTCAATCGTGCAACGATGGCTGTTCGTCAGCCGGGATCGGCCTTCAAACCGTTCGTTTTTGCGGCAGCCCTCGAAGATAAATTTACGCCGGGGACCATTATCGATGACAGCCCCATCAATATCGATGGCTGGCGTCCGCAGAATGACAGCGGTCATTTCAGCGGTAAGGTTACCATGCGTGATGTAGCCCGTTTCTCGATGAATGTGCCGACGGTAAAAATTGCCCAGAAACTGGGAATCGATAAGCCGATTTACTATGCTCAGGAAATGGGTATCTCTACCTTTGTTCTCGATGGCCCGCAGAATGATAGAACTCTTTCGACGGCTCTGGGTGGATTGACTAAAGGCGTAACGCCGATGGAACTCACCAGTGCTTATGGCACTTTTGCCAATAAGGGCGTGCATGTAGAGCCGGTAGTCATTGTCAAAGTCCTTGATCGTAATGGCAAGGTCCTTGAGCAGTCTGAGGTAAAACAGCGCAGCGTAATCAGCGAAAGCAGTGCGGCTGAGCTTACGGACATGCTGGAAGGTGTTATCAAGAAGGGCGGTACGGGGGCCCGGGCTAATATTGGCCGTCCGGCAGCCGGCAAGACCGGTACTACCAGCAATTACCATGATGCTTGGTTCGTTGGCTATACGCCGGATTTGGTTTGCGGCGTGTGGGTCGGCAACGATGACAACACGGCTATGAACGGTGTCATGGGTGGCCAGCTGCCAGCACAGATTTGGAAGAACTTCATGGAAAAGGCGCTGGCTCAGATACCAGCCAAGAATTTTGATGGTTCGGCGGCTACTAAGCATGATAGTATCGGCGAGCTGGAAAATGATAAAAAGACGGAAGTTAAGAAAAAGGGCGAAAATAAGAAAGACGCCAAAGACGGTAAGAATGGCAAACAGGATACAAGTAAGACGGTTCCTGGACCAGGCGGTGCAAACGGTGGTAATGATTCGCCATCGATGCCGGAATCTGTGGCACCGGAACCAGGCGGCGGCATCTCCAAATCTCGTAATTAATTGACAATTGACATTTCGTTTCAAGGTGACCTCAAAGGAGAGAGTTTGTTGGCTAATGTATTTGATACTTTAAAAGAACGTGGATTTATCGCGCAGTGCACGAATGAGGCAGAGCTTCGTGAATTGTTGGAGAAAGAAAAGGTCACATTCTATATTGGTTTTGACCCGACGGCTGATAGTCTGCATGCTGGACATTTTATCGCTCTTATGGCGATGGCACATATGCAGCGTGCCGGTCATCGTCCCATCTGCCTGGTGGGGGGGGGCACTGGTACAGTTGGTGATCCCACTGGCCGCACGGATATGCGCAAGATGCTGACGGATGAAGACATTGAGCATAACTGCGAATGCTTCAAGAAGCAGATTGCCCGCTTTATTGATTTCAGTGATGACAAGGCTATCATGGTCAATAACGGCGATTGGCTTCGCAAGCTCAACTATATCGATTTGCTTCGTGATGTTGGTGCTTGCTTTACTGTCAACCGTATGTTGGCAGCTGAATGCTACAAGCAGCGTTGGGAAAAGGGACTGACCTTCCTGGAGTTCAACTATATGGTTATGCAGGGCTATGATTTTCTCGAACTCAACCGCCGTTACGGTTGCAAGCTCGAGATGGGTGGCGACGATCAGTGGTCGAATATCATTGCTGGTGTTGAGCTCAACCGCCGCAAGAACAATACGGCGGTCTATGGCTTGACGAATAAGCTGCTCACTAAGAGTGACGGCAAGAAGATGGGCAAGACGGCTGGTGGTGCCCTCTGGCTCGATGCAGAAAAGACGAGTCCGTATGAGTTCTATCAGTACTGGCGTAATGTCGATGATGCAGACGTAGAGAAGTGCCTGGCACTCTTGACTTTCCTGCCGATGGAGGAGGTTCGCCGTCTCGGTGCTCTTCAGGATTCGGCTATCAATGAGGCCAAGAAAGTCCTGGCTTATGAAGTCACGAAAATCGTACATGGCGAGGTAGAGGCAGAAAAATCGCAGAAATCTGCGGAAGCCATGTTTGGTGGCTCGGGGGCTGGTGCCGATATTCCGGAAGTTGCGGCAGAAACTGGCAGCAAACTGTTAGATGTTTTGGCAGCTGGCAAGATTGTTGCATCGAAGAGTGAAGGCCGCCGCCTTATCCAGCAAAACGGCATTGCCCTGAATGATGTGAAGGTCAGTGATGTGGACTATGTCCTGACAGAAGCAGACTTCACAGACGGTGTTGCTATTGTCAAAAAAGGTAAGAAAAAATATTTTAAACTGGTGAAATAATCCTTACCCTGCCGGTTTGGCGTTTTATACGCGAAACCGGCAGGATTTTTTCTTGTCAGAGAATACAATAGGAAAGAGGTCTTGACAGTAAGCACCTCGCGAGACAGTGTATTTAACCAGCAATGCTCATATGGGATAATGT
>CALYVJ010000262.1 GCA_945494195.1 uncultured Selenomonas sp.
AAAGTCACATTCCTTCACCAAAATCCCCGAAATGCGAACCGTGCGGTCATAGATTGGGGTGCCAAACGCTGCGATTACTTTGTCATCCTCATCCCCCAAGGTGACCGTATTGCAGACAAAATCTTCTTCCAGCAATTTTGCCTGAGCCCCTGCTGCTCCGGTCCATGCCAGCAGTAAAGTAAACACCAGCGCCCCAAAAACGCCAGCTGAAAACCATTTTTGTTTCATAACAGCCTCTTTCCCTGCGCCATAGCACAGTTTTTCGTGATAAGTTCGGCCACTATTATACCGTATTCATGGGAAAATCGCTACATCTCTTCAAAACGCAAAATTGCCGTTCTGGAATACCGGAATCTTTTCCCCGGCTTTCGTTGTCCCGACGATTTCCAAGTCACGCGTGCCAATCATAAAATCTTCATGCAATAGCGAATCGTTGACACCATGCTGCAAAAGCGTCACGCTGTCCATCGCCTCGCCTCCCTTGATGCAGGTCGGATAAGCCTTGCCCAATGCCAAATGGCAGGAAGCATTTTCATCAAAGAGGGTATTGTAAAACAGGATACCGCTCTTGGAAATTGGCGAATCATACGGTACCAGGGCCACTTCTCCCAAATAACGTGCGCCCTCATCCGTTTCGAGCAAGCCCTTTAGAATTTTTTCGCCCTTTTCCGCCGAATAAGCCACGACCCTGCCATCCTGGAAAGTCAGTTTGAATCCCTCAATCAAATTGCCATTGAAATTGAGTGGTTTTGCCGCCACGACCGTGCCGTTGACACCATCCCGCTTCGGCAAGGTATAGACCTCCTCGGTCGGCATATTGGCAGCGAACGCAACACCCAATTCGGAAAGCTCTGCACCGCCCGCCCAAATATGGCCTTCCGGCAGCTCAATGGTAAGATCTGTGCCCAGGCTGTTGGTATAGTGAAGCGAAACAAACTCATGATCATTTAGGAATTTTGCTGCCTTCTGCAGAAAAGCGATGTGCTCCTGCCAAGCTGCCACCGGGTCTTTATCTGCGTCGATACGAACAGTCTGGAAGATGGCCTTCCAGAGTTTTGCCACCGCCTCTTCTTTCGGACAATCTGGAAATACTTTCGTCGCCCAGCTTTCCGTCGGTACGGAAACCACACACCAGGTATTGCGGTTATTCATCAACCGGGAACGATATTCGAGCAGCGCAGCTCCGGCAGCCTGCTGAGAAAGTTTCAGTTTTTCTGGCTCAATGTCGTTAAATATCTCCGGATCTCGTGCCGCAATCGAAACGAAGGCCGCGCCCTGCTCCGCATAATCCATGTAAAACTTTTGACGCCATTCGGGAAACTCCGTAAATAGTTCCTTTTGACCATGCTGATAACGAATATGCGCCAACAACTCATCACCCCAGCTTACTACGACATCATGAGCACCAGCCAGGAAAGCCTCCTCGGCAATGCTGCGGGCAAATTCAGCACATTCAATCGGAGAATTGATGACGAGGATCTGGTCCTTTTGCAGATTCACGCCAACCTTTACAACTAACTTTGCATATTTTTTCAACAAAACGTTTTCCATTACATGTCCTCCGTATCAAAAAGCAGGGTTACGGGACCATCATTAACCGATTCCACCTGCATATCTGCCCCAAATTCTCCCTGTTCGACAGCAAATCCCCTATCCCGTAATTCCTGCATAAACTGTTCATAAAGCACCTGGGCTAGTTCTGGTTTCGCCGCGTGACTAAACCCGGGGCGGCGCTTCTTTAAATCGGCATACAGGGTAAACTGAGAAACCACCAAGAAGGCTCCCCCCACCTGATCGATGCTCAAATTCATCTTGCCGGCTTCATCGGAAAACACCCGCACATTCGCAACCTTTTCTGCCAACCGGGCACAAATCTCCGGCGTATCCTCAGGGCCGACTCCCAACAAGACCAAAAAGCCCTGCTCAATCGCACCATTTACTTTTCCTTCAATCCTCACCGACGCCGACTTTACTCGCGTAACCACAGCCTTCATACTTTACTCCTTTGTTTCCATATAGGGTTTCACAAAATCATTAACCGTCTTGAAATACTTTTCCTGCTCTTTCTGGGATGCGATAGCGTGAACAGCTCCATCGATAATCAAAAGCTTTTTCGGCGTCTCCGCCTGCTCGTATAGCTCCTCTGCCATAGACACTGGCACCAATGGGTCTTTTGAGCCATGGATAAAGAGAATCGGCAGCTTGGATTTTTTGACTGCCGCAACTGGTTCTGCCTCCCGCAGGCTGAAACCAGCCACCTTTTGACAGCGCCAATCCAAAAGCTGCATAGCCGGAAAAGCTGGCAGCCCAAAAGACTCTGTTATCTGATGCACTAGCAAATCAAACGCACTGGTATATCCGCAGTCTTCGACACAGGCAACTGCCTGCGTGGGCAAATCCTCTCGAGCGGCGGCCAGCATAACCGAAGCTGCCCCCATCGATACTCCATGCAGCACCATCTTTGCCTGCGGATGACGCTGCGCTACGAGCCTTGCCCAAGCGGCAATATCTTCGCTTTCTCTGCAGCCCATCGTCAAGAACCTACCTTCACTATCTCCCGATGCTCTAAGATCCGGCGTCAACACATGATACCCCATCATAAGATAATTCTCCGCGATATACCAGGAATTCTGCTGCGTACAGCCATAACCATGGACAACAATAACCCAACGGTCGCTATCCGTGTCCGGCATAAAATGCGTAGCGGTCTGTCTAAGGCCATCCGCAGAAGTCATGTGCCAGGTTTCATCGGTATAGTCCGGCTTGTTGAACCGCCGTGCCTCAGGTGGCATCAATAACGCATACGCCCTTGGCGGTTCCTGCGGATTATCCGCCGTACCGCGTTCCAGCCCGAAATGAACGGCATAATTGCCAATAAAATAACCTGTCCCCATGACGAAGGCCGTCACAGCAACGATTATCGTAATAATCGCTGTCAGGAGACAGGATAAGAAAAGCTTCTTCATGGAATCACCCTTTTATTTATCACACCAAACAAAATGCGATTCCATTATAACATCTTTTTCCTAAGAACGGATGAAATTATTTACCAGCTTTCATGCGGTTGATGGCACTGATCAAAGCCTGGATAGATGCGGTGATGATATCTGTGTCCATACCAGCACCCCAAGTGATGTGCCCATTCTCCGCCGTAATGCCAATATATGCCATAGCCCGGGAATTCTGCCCCACCTCCATGGCATGCTCACTATAGGTCAAATCCTTATATACGATACCCAAATTTTTCTGCAAAGCATTCGAAACGGCATCCAAGCGGCCGTTGCCCCGGGCCTCAAAGGTAACGTCCTTCCCCTCTACCTTGAGGTCTACCGTCCCCGAACGCGTTCCATCCGGTTCTTTTTTGAGCAGGAAATCCACTAACTCATAAGGCTCCACGATGTTGACATACTCGTTCTGGAAAATCTGGAAAATTTCATCAGGCATGAGCTCTTTGTGTTTGTGGTCGGATACACTCTTA
>CALYVJ010000263.1 GCA_945494195.1 uncultured Selenomonas sp.
ATATTTCGCGAATAAACCAAGCCATCGGATTGCAAGCCCCCCAAGTTATGGCGGTCAATGACCTCCACGATGCGGGCTTTTTTCATGCCATTTATAGCTGCCCCATAGCTGCTGTGATCCACGAGAATGACCTGCTGGCCTGTCGCATCGTTCATAACAGCCGGCTGCGGAAGGTGGAAATACTCCAGCATATAGCTCATATCGCGATTCAGTGGTGCTGCCACCCGCGGTTCTGTCGCCATTCCCAGCTTCGATTTGAGATAGGCATACCCGATGGTCGCTCCCACCGAATCCATATTCTGGCTTTCCGGGCCAATAACACAAGTCGTCTTATTCTGGTAATCCACACCGGAATAAAGTTTCGTGTAATCTACCGCAGCCGCCATGGCCTGCAGGGGAATCGCCACGCAGGAAGCTGCCAACATTACCGCCACAACCTTCGAAAGGGACTTCTTTTGCATCATCACCGCTCCTTATCTTCATACTCCAGCTGATTTTCCTCACACCAGTCACGAGCAATCTCTACCAGCCGTTCGTCAAGGTAATCTTCCCAGGCCTTTTTTAATAACAGATGTTTTACCTGATGATAAAATCGGGCCACTGCCCCTGGCCCTTTCAAAGCCTCCAACAAGCGTTCCTTGGTCTCCTCCCGCTTGCAGGTTTCGGCAAAGCCTTGCATGATAGCTGGCAAATCGTCATCGATAACATTTGGCACCGGAATATAATGTTCCCAGTCATCCTCAATATCAAAGACATGATTGAGCGCCTCTTCCTCCCCCATATCCTCGTCGAGCAGAATGACTTTGCCCTGTGCAATATCGACATAGCTCTGCCGCACATCGGATTCCCGCATGGCAGCCGCCAAATCTTCCAGTTTTACTTTCATATCATTGCCTCCGTTTTTGCATTCTTTTTTATTGTACACGGTTTCCCGAAAAAAGAAAAGCCTTCCCCTTACGGAAAAGACTTTATCGATTAATTCGTATCGAATTTTTGGGCAGCATTTAGGAGCAAACTATCACGCCGCTGTTTCGATGCCGCAAAATAATCATGCACCGCCTGACGGTCGTGATTTTCACAAGCCGTAATGACCTCACCGAGAATATTCTGCAGTTGTTTGAGATTGGTCACGATAGCCTCGCCATTGGTCATGCAGATATCTGCCCACATGTCCGCATTAGAGGAAGCAATGCGGGTGGTATCCTTGAAGCCGCCGCCAATCAGCTTGATGCAGGAATCCAAGTCACCCCCGGTGCGATTTAACAGTGTTACCAACGCCGCCGCCGTCACATGGGGCACATGGCTGATAACCGAAGCACAGCGGTCGTGCTTGGCAATATCCATGGTCGTGAAGTTTGCCCCAGTATGCCGAAGCACGCGCATGAGTTTTTCATGTGCTTCCTTCGGCGCTCCTGTATCCTCCACAATCACGTAAGCCTTGCCGACAAAGAGGTCCTTTTGGGCTGCCATAACCCCGCTTTTTTCCCGGCCGGTCATCGGGTGCCCGGCGATGTAATACACATCTTCCGGCAGGATTTTCCGCAGATGCTGCCAGATATATTGTTTCGTACTGCCCGCATCCGTCAAAATGGCGCCTCTTTTCAGATAAGGCAGGATCTTTTCCACCATCGGCACAATCTGCAAGACTGGCGGACTCAAAAAGACAATGTCCGCATCCTTGACTACTGTCTCAATATCCGCATTGGCATAGTCAACGGCGCCAAGCTTCACCGCGTTATCCATCGAAGCCTTCGTACGGCAAAGACCAGTGATGTAGATGTTTTCTCCCATCTTCTCCTTTAAGCAAAGGCCCAAAGAACCGCCGATAAGGCCTACGCCGATGATGGCCAGATTCACCCGTTCTTTACTCATAGCTTCCGGCCCATGACTTCCGCAATCTTGCCCAAATCCTCCATCAGGCGATTGAAGTTTTTCGGCGTAAGACTCTGATCGCCATCGGAAAGGGCAACTTCCGGATGCGGATGCACCTCGATGATAAGGCCGTCGCAGCCAGCAGCTACAGCAGCCCGTGCCATCGGCTTAACCATCTGCCAACGGCCCGTGCCATGGCTCGGATCCACGATAATCGGCAAATGAGAAAGCTCCTTGATGGCAGCTACCGCACTGAGGTCAAGGGTATTGCGGGTAAACGTCTCATACGTACGGATCCCACGCTCACAGAAGATGACGTTCTCATTTCCTCCGGCCATGATGTACTCGGCAGCATTGAGCCACTCACTAATCGTTGCCGACAAACCGCGTTTGAGCATAACCGGCTTCTTCGCATGTCCCAGTGCCTTTAACAGCTGGAAATTCTGCATATTGCGGGCACCAACCTGATAAACATCGGCATATTTTCCCACCAGTTCGATATCATCTTTATCGACAATCTCCGTCACTACCTTGAGCCCCACTTCGTCTGCTACCTGACGTAGCATCTTGAGCCCTTCTTCGGCAAGACCTTGGAAATCATAGGGACTGGTACGCGGCTTGAAAGCACCACCACGGAGGAACTGAGCCCCTCCAGCCTTGACAGCCTTAGCTGCCTCACGGAGCTGCTCCATGCTTTCCACAGAGCACGGTCCAGCCATAACGACGATCTCGTCGCCGCCGATTTTCACGCCATCCACATCGACCACAGAATCTTCCGGATGCCAGGTACGGCTGACCAATTTGTATTTTTCGGTAATGCGAACGGTTTTCTCCACACCTTCCATCATATTCATCTCAAGACCGGCGATTTTTTTCTTATCACCGATAACACCGACAATCGTGACTTCCTCACCAGTCGAGACATGGACCTTAAGGCCAGCTGCCTCAACTTTATGAATAACTTTATCAAGGTTCTCTTTCGTTGCATTTGGGCTCATTACAATAATCATATTCATTCCCTCCATATGTTTTCGTGATGCACGCTGATAAACAATCTCGCGAATAAAGAATGGAAATAGAAAAAGCCCGCCCCTCTACAGGGACGAGCTGATATACCCGTGGTACCACCCTGCTTGCCGATGCAA
Organism: uncultured Selenomonas sp.; assembly: GCA_945494195.1. Classification (GTDB taxonomy): domain Bacteria; phylum Bacillota; class Negativicutes; order Selenomonadales; family Selenomonadaceae; genus Selenomonas_A. The sequence goes on from CALYVJ010000263.1 coordinate 3,018, forward strand.
GCCTCTCTATTCGGATACTGACATATCCTAGCCTATGATAACGGTGGCATCCGGCGCGGCCTACTAAAAGGTTCAGCCTGCTGCTCAGGAGTGTATTTCCATCGCGTCCTTCACGACGTCACACCACCCCGCCGCTCTCTTAGGAAGTCCTGCGATTTACTTCTCTCCGTCCATGCATTTCACTTGTTGCTTAATAATATATCAAGATAACGCCACAATGTCAATAGTTTTTTGTAAATGATTTGTAAAGTTATTCCATTGGTGAAATACATTTATTTCGTCAATCTCGAATCATCGCGATTTCATCGCAGTTCGGGAACTTCGGACAATCGATGCATTCCTTCCAAACCTTGTGTGGAAGCTCTTCCTTGGTAATGGTACGGAACCCTAAGGTCTGAAAAAAACCCGGCTTATACGTCAGGGTAAAGAACTTCTCCACGCCTAAGGCTTTTCC
>CALYVJ010000264.1 GCA_945494195.1 uncultured Selenomonas sp.
AAGGGGTATGTTGGCGGAGCTGTGCATAATGAGGATTTTTCGGTATCGCAGTTTATCAGCAATGACCGACAGGATTTGCAGAGGCTCCGGCGGTCGAAGGATTTGCAGAGTAATTCGGAGGGCTTTTTCCGAGAGGTTCGGAAGGCTGTGCAGACTGGTGAGCAGGTTTTGGTTTGCGGTGTTCCTTGTCAGATGGCTGCATTACGTTCATTCCTGCAAAAGGATTATGACAATCTCGTTATTGTCGATCTTATTTGTCTCGGCGTAAATTCGCCAAAGGTGTGGCGGAAATATCTGGACTACATTGAGGAAGAGCATGGGGCAAAGATTGTCAATACGGAAAATAAGAACAAGGAATATGGCTGGCGCAATCTGACGCAGAAATTCCTGTTGGCAAATGGGGAAGAAATTTTCGATACTTGTGAAAATAGTCTGTTTACCAAGGGCTTTATTGGCTCACGTCTATATTGTCGTCCTTCCTGTTATGCGTGCAAGTTCAAGGGCTTCCCGAGATTGGCTGATATTACGATTGGCGATTACTGGGGTAAGGAAAAGCACAGTGATAAGACGGATGATAATCTTGGTACGTCTGTGATTCTGGTGAATACAAATAAGGGCGCGACGTATTTTGAGCAGGTAAAAAAACGGATTCACTGTAAGGAAATTCCTTTGGAGTGGATAGTTCAAGGAAATCCAGCATTGGTAAAACCGATTGCTACAAATACCAATGTCAATCGGAACGATTTTTTCTGCGAGTTAGAGCGGGATGCATTTCCTCAAGTGGTGGAAAAATATAGTAAGGCAGGCGTGCTGACAGGAAAAGCAAGGTTAAAACAGTTGCTTCGTCCTGTTTTGCAGAAGATGCGCTTTGCTAAAAAAGTGTTACGAGTAACTCGTTGTCATCCGAAGGCGCTTTACCAGACTGTGCGTTACAGTGGAATTAAGAATCTGTGGCAGCAACGTGGCATCTTGTGTGGTACGCATTGTGTTTTGGAGATTCATCCGAAAGCACAGTTGAACTTTAAAGGTTTGCTGACATTGGGGGCTAAAGGCCGTTTCCCGACAAGTTCATTGGAAACAAGATTATTGGTAGCTGCTGGCGGAAAACTGGAAATCTTAGGGGATATGATCATTGGCTATGGTAGTGATATCGAAGTCTTTGAAGGGGCAGAGCTGATTATTCATGGGAACAAGCATGGCGTCAGCGATACGAATATCGGCTGCACGATTATCTGTGGTAAGCAAATTGAGATTCAAGCGGATGTTGGCATGGGACGTAATGTGCTGATTCGGGATAACAATGGCAACCATTATATGAATACGTCAGGATATCGTACTGCCCGACCGGTTGTTATTGGTGAAAAGGCATGGCTCTGTGAGTCTTGTACGATTATGCCGGGGGTAAAAATCGGACGTGGCGCCATTGTGGGAGCTGAGTCGATGGTAACATCATCTGTACCGGCACATGCGTTGGTATTTGGTTCGCCGGCAGAAGTGGTTGAAGAAAATGTATTATGGAAATGCTGAAAGGATGGCTTATGAAAGAATTTACCTTGGTAAGTGGGACGAAGATTCCAGCCTTAGGATTTGGCCCGGATGAATATGGGTATACTCCACATCCGGGGAAAGTGCATCGTGATTTAGTACATCGTGCCTTTAGGAAGTTGAAACGTGTTACGATAGGTTATCCGCGATATATTGATTCGGTGGCAGCCGCTTTTCGGACAGGGTATCGCTTGTTTGATTTTTCTGCTGCATATGGCGATGGTTCACTGATAACCAAGGCAATAAAGAAATCAGGTGTTTCCCGAGAAGAAATTATGATAACTACGCGCGTTTCAAATCGGGCGCAATTTAATGGAAAAATTGAAGAAGAACTTCAACGACAGTTGAGAGGATTTCAAACAGATTATGTTGATGTGCTGATGTTTCATTGGCCGGTGACTGACCATTATGAAGATACTTGGCTGAAAATGTTGGAATTAAAAGAGAAGGGGTATTGTAAAATTTTAGGCGTGGCAAATTGTCATCAGCATCATTTGGAACGTCTGAAGGAGATTTCTGGTGTTTACCCGGAGATTGACCAATTTGAAATGCATCCTTTATTTACACAGAAATCGTTGCGTGATTTCTGTAAAGAAAAACATATTCAAGTGGAAGCTTATTCGCCAACTGCGCGTCAGGATGATCGATTGATGAATCCACCAAAATTAAAAAGATTGGCACAGAAATATAATAAAAGTATCACGCAAATTATATTGCGATGGCATATACAGCATGGAGTGATACCTGTTATTCGTAGCCTTACGCCTGTTCATCAAAGGGAAGATTTTCATATTTTTGATTTTGAAATTTCATCGGAAGACATGCAGTCTATAGATGATATAAATATCAATGCGCGCATCCGTTATGATCCTGATAACTGTGACTTCACGGCATTATAATGAATCAAAATAGTTTACGGATAGTAAAAAATACCATATTTTTGTATATTCGCATGGCATGTATGATGCTGGTGGCGCTGTATACATCTCGGGTTATCTTACAGTCTTTGGGCGTTCATGATTATGGTGTTTATCAAACCGTTGGTGGGATTGTAGGTCTGTTGTCATTTGTCAATTCTATATTATCCAGTGGGACATCCCGCTTTTTGACCTTTGAGTTTGGTAAAGGCATTACGGAGCGACTGAAGGCTACGTTTTCCACTTTGCTGAGTGTGCATATCGGAATATCGATAGGTTTTGTTGTTCTGGCAGAAATCGTTGGACTTTGGCTGATTGACAACAAGCTGAATATCCCTGTAGAGCAGTTATTGATAGCAAAGATTGTATTTCAATTTACAATCGTAACGGGATTTCTTAGTATCACACAGGTTCCCTATACAGCGGTTATCATTGCTCATGAAAATATGAAAATATATGCCTATATGGGACTGCTGGAAGTTTTTCTGAAACTGGGAATTGCGATGGCGATTGACTGTTTTGCGGAAACTCGTTTGTTGATTTATGCGGCACTGCTTTGTGGAGCACAGGTGAGCATTTTAAGCTTCTATCGCATATATTGCATCCGCAATTACCAGGAAAGCAAGTTTTGCAGGCGTTTGTTCGATGGACAGATTTTGCGGGAAGTGGGGAGCTTTTCTGTATGGAGTACATTTGCTGGAATATCAGTAGCGTTGTTGCAGTATGGAACAATGCTGCTATTGAACATGTTCTTCTCACCGGCGTTAGTGGCGGCTCGGGCGCTGAATGATCAAGTGAGCAATGCAGTCAATCAGTTTGTCCAAAATTTTCGTACGGCGGCCAATCCGCAAATTGTAAAACGTTTTGCAGTAGGGGATTATGATGGTTCGCGGCATTTATTACTGGTTAGCACCAGATTGTCATATTGTTTGATGTTGATGGTAGCAATACCGGTGATTTTTCTGGCAAGCCCCTTGCTTCATCTATGGTTGGTGCAGGTGCCGGAAT
>CALYVJ010000265.1 GCA_945494195.1 uncultured Selenomonas sp.
ATTATTGCTCCGAGGGGTCCTCGGAGTTTTTTGTATTATAAGTGTTAAAGTCAGCAAGTGTTTTCAGAAGCCCGAATGCCTCGTTGTATTCGAGCTTTTTCCATAGGCCACAGAAGGAACTATCGATGGGGGAGTGGGGAAAAGCAGCTTGCTAATCCAGACTTTAAACGGTAATATGATAGTGACGTATCATATATTTGCGAGTAAATAAAGTAAGTGTTTTTGTTAATGGTTAAGGGTTGAAATAAAATGAAACAGATTCCTTTTTCGATTCAAAAGCGTCAGGAACTTCAGGACTGTATTGAAAAAGTAAAACAAGAAGCCCGGTCCATGCGGCGGGTATCCTGTGTGATGGTCTCTATTTTCATGGATACGGCTAATGAGCGGATGTTGATGGAGATGCAGCGGACTATTTCGGCATCTTTTCCAGAAGCACAGATTGTTGGTGCCGTGTCTATGGGAGAAATCGTAAATGGACGTTTGATCGAGCATAATATCGTGGTCAATTTCACGTTGTTCGAATGTTCGGAAGTTCGGGTCATGTCGTATGATTTCCGGCAGATGTCCAGTGAACAGGCTGGCAAGGATTTGCTGGCCATATTGAATGCGGATAAAAATGTTGCCGCTGTTGAGGTTATTTCCGCTGGATTCCATCTTGATATCAATCCGTTTTTCCGGGAGGTTTCGAAGTCACGCGAGGAAATCGTTTTTTTTGGTGGCTTAGCGGACGATGGAAGTTTGGGGCAAAACGGCATGGTGTTTGCTCAGAATACGAATCTTCGTCATGGTGTGGCGGTGGCGGTTTTCAGCGGCGATAAGCTTCACGTCGAAGCTAGTTCAAGTTTTGGCTGGAAGCCTTTGGGGCGTAGTATGTCGGTCACCAAAATGGACGGAGAATATTGCTTGCAGGAATTGGACGGGCAGCCGGCGTTGGAGATTTTCAACCGTTATTTGGGGATTACCAACGACGAAAATTTCTTGGTGGAGGCCTTGACCTTTCCGTTTTATTTCGAGCGTCATAGCGTGGTATTGGCACGGCATCCGCGCCGGTGCCGTGAAGATGGTGGCATTGTGTTTGGGGCGGATATCCGTCAAGGCGAGGAAGTGCGCTTGGCGTATGGTGACCCTGGGGACATTATCGAGAATGCGCTGGTATTGCAGGGAAAACTGGCAACGTTCCAGCCAGAAGCTATTTTTGTGGTAAGTTGTGTGGCGCGCTGGATGCTGCTGGGCAGTGATACGGAACAGGAGCTATCCATCACGCGGGATTTGGCACCATCCTCGGGGTTTTATGCTTATGGAGAGTTCATGCGCATCCAAAATGGAGAAATTATGGTTTCCAACATGACGCTGATGACGATTGGGATGCGTGAGGGCCTGAAGACCGGAGAGAATCCGCCGTTGGTGGTGACATCGCCGAAGCTCAAGAAGCACCGTTCCATCATGGCTCATCTGGTGCATTTTATCGAGACAACTACGCAGGAGCTGGAAGCCTCGAATACCAAGCTGAAGCGGCTGGCGCAGCTGGACCGGTTGACGGGGCTCTATAACCGCGGGGAGACGGAGCTGCGGTTACGGCGTATGCTGAAAGCAGCAACCCTTAATGAACATCCCCTGTCGGTACTGATGATGGATGTGGATGATTTCAAGGGAATCAACGATACGTTTGGTCACGCGGCAGGAGATGCGACAATTAAAGCAATCGCGGATATTCTGCGGGCGTCAACTCGTAAGGATGATGATGCTCCAGGAAGATGGGGCGGCGACGAATTCTTTGTGGTATTCTACGACATGGACCAAAAGATCTTGCAGGAGGTTGCCGAACGCATTCGACGGAAGGTTGCTGAACTGGATGTTTTAATGGATGGCGGGAAGGTAACGACTAGCATTGGTGTGGTTACGGCTAAGCCAAATGATACAGTAGATAGCCTTTGCCGGCGTGTAGACCATGCCTTATATGAGGCAAAGCGTACGGTGGGCAAAAATACAGTGGTTATGTTATAAATTGTGGCGATGGTCTTGCCAGCTTTATATGTCGTATGGTAAGATAATCGTGCAATTGAATCTGAAATTTGGCGGAGTCTGGTCACCAGGGGCTCCGTCTAATTTTTTAGGAGCCTGTGGCATAGCCAAAGGTACAAAGGAGGCATAAAATGGAAGTTTTGGCAGGAATTATTTTTATTTTGATGTATGTGGTGATTGTATCGGAAAAGATACACCGTACGGTTGCCGCTATGCTTGGTGCAACGTTGATGGTTTTGCTGGGAATCCTGAGCCAGGAAATGGCGTTACATCATGTGGATTTTAACACGCTGGGGCTGCTGGTCGGTATGATGGTGCTGGTGGGAGTTACGAGCCATACAGGCTTGTTTGATTATGTTGCAATCAAGGCGGCTAAAGTAGCGAAGGCGGAACCTAAACGTATTCTGGTCTACTTAGGACTCATCACGGCAGTTTTTTCTGCACTTTTGGATAATGTTACGACTGTTTTGCTGATGGTTCCGGTTACGTTCAGCATTACGCAGAAGCTTCATATCAATCCGATTCCCTTCTTGCTGACGCAGATCATTGCATCGAATGTTGGTGGTACAGCAACGCTTATTGGTGATCCGCCGAATATTATGATTGGCAGTGCGATAAAAGAATTGACCTTTATGGCGTTTATTGAGAATTTGGCACCGATTGCCTTGATTAATCTGGTGGTGGTCATTTTCCTGGTTGAAGTCATTTACCGCAATAAGATGAACACCAAACCAGAATTGCAGGCAGAGCTCATGCAGATGGATGAGAAAAAATCTCTCAAGGACCGTGGGCTGCTGATTCGTTCGCTGTTCGTGCTGACGCTGGTCATTTTGGGCTTCTTCACGCATTCGGTTACGCATATCGAGTCTTCGATGATTGCACTGGCGGGGGGATTTTTGCTTCTGCTGCTGGCGGGGGGCAGCCATCATCTGGTAGAGAAGACGATGAAGTCGGTAGAGTGGGCCACTATCTTTTTCTTCATCGGTCTCTTTATTGCTGTTGGCGGCCTTATCGAGACGGGGATTATCGGCAGTCTGGCCAAACAAGCGGTAGAGCTTACAGGGGGCGATGTAACAAAAACTTCGCTGCTGGTGCTCTGGCTTAGTGCCTTGGTTTCCTCGGTGCTGGATAACATTCCGTTTGTCGCCACCATGATCCCGCTTATCCAGGATATGGGAAATATGGGCATCAGCAACCTGGAACCCATTTGGTGGAGCTTGGCGTTGGGCGCTTGCTTGGGAGGCAACGGAACGCTGGTTGGTGCTTCGGCTAACCTCATTGTAGCAGGCCTGGCAGCGGAACGTGGCGTGAAAATTACCTTTATCAATTATTTTAAAATCGGATTTCCTATCATGCTCTTGGCGATGGTAGTGTCAACGGTGTATTTTTATATCCGGGAGTTGATTTAATTTGCTGTAGACAGTTGGGGAATCGAATTGCGCAA
>CALYVJ010000266.1 GCA_945494195.1 uncultured Selenomonas sp.
GAAATTACTATTGGTCTCTCATTTCTTCTCTTATTAAAGTTAGTGTTTAATATTGCTTGATCATTGTGCAATATATAAAACTTTTCCTTTTCATCTACAATTCTACAATGTCCAGGCGATGTTCCCACGATAGCTAATGAATTATTTGTTAATCTTCTTTCTACAATCTCCATGAACCGATTAGTAAAATAATTTCTTACATCTCTTATATCAATGATATATTTTCCCTTATACTCTCTCTCCAAATAGTTATACATCATAATCGGAATAGGTAAATCAAAAAAAATCAATATATCATATTGATTTTTTTTGATAATATCCTTTACATATCTAGAAAAGCAAAAGTATCCAAGTATCTTCTTATGTGCAGGTGTCCTATATTCCAGCCCTGCATATTCATCATAATGAAACACCCTATTTGCCTTTTTACAGTTCTCATTTATCCCTTCGTATCTATTCCATATTATAAGATCGAATTTTTTTATCACATTAAAGTACTTATTTAAATATGGTGCTTCAAATAATGGCATCCGACTTATTATACATACATTTTTCATTTTCCCTTCTCCCTTAACCCATTATTTGCTTTTCAATCTCATCAGACGATACTGCATATGTCCCTACTTTTCCGACTTCTATTCCTGCTGCTTGATTAGCCATCTCGGCAGAAACTGATATCGGTATATTCACACCTATCCCTGCAGCAAATACCGAAATCACAGTATCGCCAGCCCCTGATACATCAAATACTTCCTTAGCTACGGTCGGAATATTTATTTCTTCATCAGCAAAGATACTTATGCCCTTTTCCGAACGGGTTATCATCACAGAATCAACTGCATAGTTTTCTTTGATTACACTTGCGGCTTCACGAAGTGTATCGGTTTCGTTAGCTAGTTTTTTGCCCAGTACCTCGCCAGCTTCTTTGACATTAGGCGTAATATAGCTCGCTCCACGATATTTGCTCCATTGGGTACCTTTGGGATCAACAAGTACGGGCACAAATTGTTCTTTTGCTTTTTGGATGGCATATTGACAAATCGCTTCCGTGCACATTCCTTTGCCATAATCGGAGATGATAATCGCATCTATTCCTTGGTTGAGGATTTTATCAATAAAGTCTTTCAGTTCCTGTTCAGCATTTGCTGCTATGCTGTCAGTTTCCTCAAAATCCAAACGCATCATCTGCTGGTGCCCGCCTAAAACTCTGACTTTTGTCGTGGTCTTTTCCCGACCAAGGATTATGCCTTTGGTATGAATGCCCTGTTTTTTTAATTCTCTGGTCAAGAGTCTGCCGTGATGGTCATCACCGATAGCACCGGCCAGATAAGTCTGACAACCAAGTTTGGCCAGATTATGTGCCACATTGGCGGCACCACCTAAAGTGTCTTTTTTCTTTTCAATGCAATTCACCGGCACAGGGGCTTCTGGGGATATTCTTGTTACATTACCATAGAAGTAACGGTCAAGCATCACATCGCCGATAACCAGCACTTTGCAATCCTGTACTTTGTTTTCCAGGAAATCGATTATTTCTGCCTTTGTACTTGCATCCACCTTAATACTCCTCGTCAATGTATTCACAAATCATATGCCCAATCATGATATGGCATTCCTGTACACGGGCAGTTACGGGTGCTGGAACTTTTAACGTAACATCAGCTAATGCACTCATTTTGCTATCTTTCTGACCAGTCAAAGCTAATATTTTTACCCCTTGTTTTTGGGCTTGCTCGAAGGCTTTGACGATATTATCACTATTACCAGAGGTAGAGATACCTATCAGCACATCACCTTCACGCCCCAAAGCCTCTACCTGCCGACGGAACACTTCATCATAACCATAGTCATTGCCAATAGCTGTCAGTATAGAAGTATCCGTGGTGAAAGCAATCGATGGAAGCCCCTGCCGTTCCTTAACAAATCTGCCCACAAATTCGGCGGCAATGTGCTGGCTATCGGCAGCACTACCACCATTCCCGCAGAGCAGGATTTTGTGATCATTTTTTATGGCCTGTCTACAGATTTCAGCCATTTTCTCCAGTTCTGTTAAGCAATTCGCTTTCAGTGCGGCTACGGCCTGTTCATGTGCTTCTATCGTTTTCTGAAAATCCATCGTTACGCCTCCAAAACTTTTTCTATCGCTTTCATTACCATGCTTACTGTTACTTTCTCCATACAAATAGGATTAGTGCATCTTGACTCAAAGCCTAGGCTGATACATGGCTGACAATCAGGGTTGCTCTTTACCACTATGGAATTATCACTAAGCGGCCCCCAACGCACCTCTGACGTAGCGCCATGAATAGCTACTAATGGTGCCCCCACAGCTGCAGCATAGTGCATGATTCCTGTATTGACTGATACAACCAGTTTGGCATACTGCAACACGCTAGCCATATCAGCGAGGGAGTATTTCCCTGCAATACTTTCTGCGGGTATTCCATATGCAGTCAATGTTGCACAAACTTGAGAAGCTTCTTCACTGTCAGCAGAGCCACCACTTAGCAGAATTTTTGTACCATATTTCCTATAAATTGCGCCAGCAAGTTCCACCCAACGCTCATTTAACCAACGACGTTGCATGTCCATAGCACCGCCGGGAAAAAGATGAAAAACAACATACTTATCATTGCGAACACGCTGGTTTGTACGCAAATCCGGCAGCAACCCTATTGGTTCTATACCTGCACCACGTAGGATATTGCGATAGTTTTCGATTTCATGTAGTTTATCCGAATGTTCCACTTTAACATCATAAATATAATGACGATGAGTATCCGGACGATAGAAACCAACTTTAAAATCTGCCGTTAACTGCCATGCTATAAGGCCATTAATACGAGGCCACGGACCAAAATCCAAGACCAAGTCATAATTTCCTAAAGATTTTATCCTCTGTAACGATTTATAAGGACTCTTCATAACAAAGATTTCAATCTTATCAATGCCTGAGAGCGTCTTAACCATTGCTGCATTATTCTTAGAACAAATAACCGTTATGTTCGCTTTAGGAATTGCTTTCTTTATTTCGGCTACCATAGCACTGAGAACAATCGTATCTCCAACAGCCGCCGTCTTTATCAATGCTATATTTTTATAAGAATTAGGCTGCTTCCGTTTTTTATGGAAAATTCCAAGAAAATATAATATTGGACAACCTAACCACTTATCTAATTTTTTCAGTAAAGGATTGTTACGCTCAGCATATTTGCGACTCATTCCCAAGTTCTCCTATTGTATATAATCAAACTATAGCCCAGTGAAAGAATGCACCCCAACACAAAGCCAATAGCCGCAATGAGTTTCTTCCTCGGTGCTACTGGTTTGTCTACATCCGGCAAGTCGGCGTTGTCGATGATCTGGATGTCCATGCTTTCCATGGCTTCCTGGATTTTGTCCTGTTCGCACTGCTGGACGAGGCTGGTGTAGATTTGCTGTTTGATTTTCGCGT
>CALYVJ010000267.1 GCA_945494195.1 uncultured Selenomonas sp.
ATTCGTAATGAGCAGGTCGTAGGTTCAAGTCCTATAATCAGCTCCATTGAAAGCATAGGCTTCCGAGTAATCGGAGGCCTTTTTTGTATGTCTGGTTGTGGGGGCGGCAGGATTTCGGTAAAGAACGGAGAAAATCTAATAGAAATATAAAACCGGATTAATGACTTTGTCAACTAATTTTTATAAGATAAAGAGGAAGATAGGTTTATTGTAAGTTCCATGGAGAAGGTGTTTGCAATGGGAAAGTACATAAAGGGATTTCTTGTGTCCTGCTTGCTCTTTTGGAGAGCTGCGGCCGGGGAGGCGGCACCGCAAATCATCACGGCAAATGGTGTTTACCTCATGGGCGAAAATGATTCGCCTAAGATTGCCAAAGATGTTGCCCGGCAGGAAGCTATGCGGGCGGCGGTGGAGAAAGCCGGTGTCTATGTGGAAAGTTATTCGAAGACCCAGAATATGCAGCTGACAGAAGATGATGTGAAAGTCATTTCCGGTGCAGTGCTCAAGGTGACCGATGAAAAGGCCAAACCAGAGCTGGCGGGGGATGTCTGGCGATATACTGTGACGATTACCGCCGAGATTGATACGGATCATCTCGATTTGAAAGCTATGATGGATAAGCGCACGGAACTGGAAAATTTGCAAAAGGAACGGGATGAGCTCAAGCGGCAGAACGAAGAATTGCTGGAAAAATACCGGTGGGCCCGTGGCAAAGAAAAGGACACACTGGGTACAAAGCTGGAGAACCAGTATGGGCTGGGAGTGATTTTCGACCGCTGTGTCGCCATGATTCAGCGCGGGGAGCAGCATCGGGCAATCGATACCCTTGGGGGTGTGATTCGCGATGCGTCGGTAATTGACAGTCCGTTGGCTTACGCTTATTATTTGCGTGGAAGGGCGTACTATGAACTCAATTATGATTCCCGGGCGCTGGAAGATTTTGGGTGGGCGCAGAGCACGCCCTATGATGACCGTATTTATCCGGTATGGCGGGCGCATTATTATCGCGGGCTCATATATTATGACCATCGCCAGTGGAAGGATGCTTATGCGGAAATAAAGACTGCCTGGGATGCTTCCGATAAGACGGATGCGGAGATGGAGGCGGCACTTTCCCGGGCTAAGGAAAAGGCTTATCCATCGCGGCGGCAGGGGGCGTTGGAACAAGTCCTCCGGGAGGTGTTGATCGGAGCTATCAGAGGAGATTACGAAAGGCCATGAGAGAATTTTGGAAAGAGCAGGGTATACGTGACTCGCTGCTGGCGGAGGTAGACCGTTACCGGCAGCGGTATCCGTGGCAGGGGGAACGGCTGGTAGTAAAACCAAGATATCGTTATTATGGGCGCGAGATTTTAGAGCAGGCGGTGACTGCTATAATAGCAGGGGAAAATCTGTTGCTAGTGGGGCCAAAAGCGACAGGGAAAAATGTGCTGGCTGAAAATCTGGCGGCGGCTTTTGGCCGCCCTGATTGGAATATTTCGTTTCATATCAATATGGATTCTGCGTATCTTTTGGGGACGGATACTTTCCGCAATGGGGCGGTGGAATTTCGCCCGGGACCTGTTTACGAATGTGCCGAGGCTGGTGGCTTTGGCGTGCTCGATGAAATCAATATGGCCCGGAATGAGGCGTTGGCAGTCCTGCATTCGTTGCTGGATTTTCGCCGGATACTGGACATTCCAGGCTATGGGCGTTTGCGGCTCCATCCAGCGGCGCGGTTTATCGCCACGATGAATTATGGCTATGCGGGAACACGGGAACTCAATGAGGCTTTGGCTTCGCGCTTTGTGGTGCTTCAGCTCCCGGCGATGGGAGCTGGCGATTTGGAGCGTCTGATGGGGGCGGAATTTCCGCGGCTGACCGCCAAAGGCAGACGGCTTTTGGTAGATCTTTTTGCGGATTTGCAACAGAAGTGCGAGCAGGGGGAAATTAGCAGCAAGGCGGTGGATATCCGCGGGCTTCTCGATGCGATACGGCTGATGGAGTTTGGTTTAGGGGTGTATCCAGCCTTGTCAATGGGAATCATCCATAAGTGTTTTGATGAAAGCGAACGCGAACTGGTGCGGGATACCGTGGCGCTGCGGATTCCGAAAAAAATGGATCCGGCAGCGTTATTCGCTTGATGGGAGCGATAAGATGAAGGCGTCAAAACGAGAGGGAAATCGTGAGTTCCGGCAGCGCCGGGCTATGAATATCGTTTGGACGGCGGCGGGAGAATATGGTTTTTCTCCCGCTTTTTTGGCATTTCATGAAGATGGTACGCCGGACCTTTATTTGAATTCGATTATCGGTTTTGCGCATCGTTTCTATGATGCGGAGAAGTTGGCGGCGTATGTTTGCCAGCTTGACCAGTCAATCCTGTCAAGTGTGTTTGAAGATATTTTATGGCTGGGGCTGGAGCAGGCAATTTATAAACGGGAATTGCCGAACCGCCCGGTTCTTGCTGAATTGCGCCGGGAGCATGCCCGGCGTTTTTTGCTGGATTCAGTGGACGTATCTATGCAGCAGCTTATGCTGCGTAGTGAAATCATCCAGACCTTGAAGACTGGGCGCTGCCGGGAAAGCTTAGGGGAGCCCCATGGCATACGCAATCCTTGGGATAGAAAGCTCTATGAGGCGTTGGATTATCCGGCAGAGCTGACAACAGAGGAAATCATTGCGCGGACGGAACAGATTTTGCGGCGATTTTTTATTTTCCGCTTTACGGCAGGCCCGCGGCGGAGCTGGCATATTATCCTGGGCAACCGCTGGCAGCAATGGCTTCGGAGAGTGTTTTCCCTGGCGGGGCAGCGGGAATTTTCCGTTCGCCCTTGGCGGCAGGCTGATGCGGAGGGAAGGCAGGCTTTCAGTGCAGAGAATTTTTCCGGATGGGGGCACAAACTGTTGCCAGTGCAAGTGGCAGAGCTGGCGAAAGTTTATGGACAACCGCTTTTCCGGGAATCGATGCGGGGAGAGCTAGAGGCGGCGTTATGCCGCGGAAATCATCAGCAGGCGCATTTGTATTTTGCTATCGGTGAGGAAAATGATGCCAGTCCGGAGAATCGTGCCTTTTGGCAGGAACACCAGCGGCAGTATCAGCGCTGCCGACGGCAGCTTCGCGATTCGTTGCAAAATTGCCTGTTGGTTCATCGTCAGCCACAGCAAATATTAGGCCGGCAGGGCGTTTTTGCGGCGGACAGAGCATGGCGGGGATTTTTCCTGCAGGCTGCGGATGTATTTTGGCAGTACCAGGAAGCCCCTCAGGCGGATTTTACCGTAACGCTGTTGTTGGATGCTTCGGAGTCGCGGCGGGGACAGCAGGGGGTGATTGCCGCGCAGGCTTATGCGATTGCTGCGGCTTTGACGGACTGCCGGATTCCGGTTCAGGTGTATTCCTTTTGCAGTGTGAAGGGGGTAACGGTATTTTGCCGGTTGAAGTCCCG
>CALYVJ010000268.1 GCA_945494195.1 uncultured Selenomonas sp.
TTGATACCACCATCACCGGCCACATGAATAACCCGCCTGCTGTTCCCATAAGCAAGCTGGGCCCCCATTGCTGCCGGCAGGCCAAACCCCATTGTGCCCAAGCCTCCGGAAGTCAGCCATGTCCGCGGTTCTTCCACGCGAAGGTGGAGCGCCGCCCACATCTGATGCTGTCCTACATCCGTAGCATAGGCATAGCGCTTGCCCCTCGTACTGATAGCTACTTGATGCATGACCCAAGGCACCGTCAATCGATTCAGATGATAGTCGTATTCATAAGATTCCTTCCATTGGCGGATTTGCGCCCACCAATCGGTAAGGGCACCCCCCGGCTCATGCCGCATGAGAAGAGCCAGTATCTTTTTCATATCACCAGCCAACCCTAGGGTATTGCAGACATTCTTGTCAATTTCCGCCGGGTCTATGTCGATATGGATGAACTTCGTATCCTGGGTATATTTCTTGAGATTGCCGGTCTGACGATCCCCGAAACGGCTGCCGATGGCCACGACTAAGTCCGCAGCTGCAATCGCGTGATTGGCAGCCTTTTCGCCATGCATGCCAGCAAACCCCAAGGACTGCGGATGAGAACTGGGGATCGCCCCCAATCCCATCAGCGTATGTACTACCGGCAAGTGAAATTTTTCCACAAACGCAGTGACCTCTGAAGATGCCCCGGCGGAAATGCCACCGCCTCCCACGATAACAACCGGGTGCTTGGCACGAACAATTTCCCCAGCTGCCTCAGCAGCACAAATCAGGAAATCTGCATCGGGTTCTCCGCGCCGTTTTTCCGCTTGATCCAGCTCCGTATAATTTACCTCAGCAAAGAACAAATCCCGCGGCACATCCACCAACACAGGCCCCGGTCGTCCCTCCCGTGCCAGCTTAAAGGCTTCACGAATGGTCGGGACCAAGTGACGGGCATCCTTTACCTTGTAATTGTGTTTTGTGATTGGCATGGTAACATCCAGGATATCCGTTTCCTGAAAAGCATCCTTACCGAGCAAAGCCGTATCGACCTGCCCGGTAATCGCCACCAGGGGAATGGAATCCATAAACGCCGTGGCAATCCCCGTCACGAGATTCGTCGCACCAGGCCCCGACGTGGCAATACAGACGCCGACTTCCCCCGAAGCCCTCGCATAACCATCTGCGGCATGAGCCGCATTCTGCTCGTGGGTTACCAACACCTGATGAATGTCTTTGTCATCATAAAACGCATCGTATAACGGCAGGATCATGCCGCCGGGGTATCCGAAAACCGTGGTAACGCCCTGCTCTTTGAGGCAGGCCGCAACTGCTTGTGCACCTTTCAAACGATCGCCTCCTAACAGCCCACCCCCAGTGAGGAAGACTTAAATCCGCTCGCAGATTACCCGTGTAATCTCTTCGGTATTTGCCTTCAAAAATCCTTCTTTCCAAAGGTCCGGGGTGCGATAACCGTCAGCCAGAGCCTTATCCACCGCCGCCTCAATGGCCCCCGCTGCCTCTTCCTCATGAAGCGAATAGCGCAGCAGCATTGCCGCCGACAGGATGGTTCCCATGGGATTGGCAATCCCCTTGCCGGCAATGTCCGGTGCACTACCATGAATCGGCTCATAAAGGCTCGTGCAGGTACCAATGGATGCCGACGGCATCATGCCAATCGAGCCGCCGACAACTGCCGCTTCATCGGAAAGGATATCGCCAAACAGATTTCCGGTCACGATTACATCGAATTGCGTTGGCCGAATAGCCAGCTGCATCGCACAATTATCGACATAGAGATTATTGAGCTCCACATCTCCATACTCTTCGGCCACCTTAGCTACCGTACGGCGCCAGAGACGTGACGTAGCCAGCACATTTGCCTTATCGACTGACGTGACTTTGCCGCGGCGCAGTTTCGCGGTCTCGAATGCGAGTTTGGCAATGCGTTCCACCTCTGGGACGGAGTAATTCTCAAGGTCCCAGGCGCGCTCGGCACCGTCGTGCTGCTCCGATTCACATTTTTCTCCGAAATAGATACCGCCCACCAATTCACGCACAATAACAAGATCTACGCCCTTTACCAGCTCCAGTTTGAGTGGGGAATAATCGACCAGCGCATCGGCCACTTTAACGGGGCGCAGGTTCGCATAGAGATCCAAATTCTTGCGCAGCCCAAGGATTGCCTTCTCCGGGCGAAGCGCGGGATCGACATTATCCCATTTATCGCCGCCCACAGCTCCGAATAGTACCGCGTCCGAAGCCTTGCAGGCATCAATCGTTTCCTGCGGCAACGGCGTACCGAATTTATCATACGCCGTGCCGCCGGCATCGTGATAATCAAAGGAAAGCCCCAAGCCAAAGTTCTCGTCCGCTTTTTTTAGAACTTCTACGGCCGAATCGGTGATTTCTTTCCCTATGCCGTCCCCTGGAATTACCGTAATCTTATAAGCCATAGTTATTTCTTCTCCTTTATGTAATCGATAAGTCCTCCCGCTTTCGCAATGTCCTGAATAAACCCAGGCAGTGGATTGGCGTGGAAAACATCACCGGTTGTGACATTTTCAATCACACCAGTTGCGGTATCCACCCGCAGTTGATCGTCGGCACTGATTTTTTCCACATCATCACCGATTTCCAAAAGTGGCAGCCCAATATTGATGCCGTTGCGGTAAAAGATACGGGCAAAATTAGCCGCAATAACTACCGGCACCCCAGAGGCTTTGATTGCTACTGGTGCATGCTCACGAGAAGAACCGCAACCAAAGTTCTTGCCCCCCACCATGATGTCGCCAGCTTTTACATTCTGGGAAAAACTTTCATCAATATCTACCATACAATGGCTGGCCAACTCCTTCGGATCAAACGAATTCAGATAACGAGCCGGAATGATGACATCGGTATCAATATTGTCGCCGTAGCGCCATACTTTACCTTCTAATTTCATATCACTTTACCTCCTCTGGCGTTGCGATGCGTCCCAAGACGGCACTGGCGGCTGCTACATGCGGGCCTGCCAGGTAAACCTCGCTGTCGACGTGCCCCATGCGGCCGCGGAAGTTGCGGTTCGTCGTCGAGACACATTTCTCGCCAGCCGCCATGATTCCCATGTAACCGCCGAGGCACGGGCCACAGGTCGGCGTTGATACCGAGCAGCCGGCATCGATAAAGGCATCGATATAGCCGCGCTTCATGGATTCCTTGTAAATCGCCGGACTGCCCGGAATGATGATGCAGCGCACCCAATCGGCCACTTTATGCCCTTTGAGGATTCCTGCTGCTATCTCCATATCCTCCAGCCGGCCATTGGTACAGGAACCAATGATTACCTGATCGATGGCAATCGGTACTTCGATATCCTCCACCCGTTTCGTATTGCCTGGAAGATGCGGGAAAGCCACCACCTGTTTCAATTCGCTGAGGTTGATTGCTACCGTCTGGCAGTATT
>CALYVJ010000269.1 GCA_945494195.1 uncultured Selenomonas sp.
GTATATCCGCCTCATCGAATCGCCATGAGGAAGGCTCGCTTGTGGCAAAACCAGAACAACGACGTAATAAAAAACAATAAAAGAAGTGATGATATGAACGTTCGCCTACACGCTGACAAATTAGCTTATTTTTTTATCGCTTTTGCGATCTATCTCTTGATTCGCGCTTTTGCTACGGCACTGGTCATCCCGGTGGTCAATGTACTGCTCTATGTCTCCATTGCCACGTCACTGCTCGCCAGCAATGTTCCTCGTGTCATCGATATCCCTTTACATTATGCCTATCCCGTCCGCTGCGTGGAATTCTTTACCTTTGGCATAGCTATCGTCTGCTTTGTCGTACTTTGCCTGAAACACATCTGGATATAAAACAGAAACATAACGAAAAAGACACCCCGTTAGCTCCCATTTGGAGCCAACGGGGTGTCTTTTCCGTTATGTTTCTGCCTTCGCCGCTGCGTCCCAGCCTACCTGCAAAGCCTTCATATTCTGCTCTACCGTATGTGGCGGAACGCGGCCCGCCACCGATTTCTTGATCGTATCGAAGGACACGATTCCGGTCAGATGAACCAAAGCCCCCAGTGCTACGATATTCGCAAAAAGCGGCTTACCAACTTCTTCGATAGCCAGCTTCGTAATCGGTATGCGGACGACCTGCGGGAAGTCCGGCGTTTCTGGAACCAGGCTGTCATCCAGCACCAAGAGTCCCTTTGGATTCAGGTCCTGGTAGTATTTATTCGCAGCCTTCTGCGTCATGGCCAATACCAGATCCGGCACCAATACATGCGGATGGAAAATCTTTCCCTCATCGATGATGACCTCAGACTTCGAGGCGCCGCCACGTGCCTCCGGGCCATAGGACTGAGACTGGACCGCCTCTTTCCCTTCCATAACCGCAGCTTCCGCCAGAATAATGGCAGCCGTAATGACGCCCTGTCCGCCGGACCCGGATAACCTCAGCTGTTTTCTCATTTTGCTACACCTCCTGCCCGCTCAATAACCTGGTCATAGGCTGTATCGTAATCTAGTGCTTCTGCCTTGTAGAAGCAGCCGATAGGGAACTTATCCCCAATCTTCTTATCCTCTGGCAACTTATCCCAGGCCGCTTTCATCACGGCATTGTCACGCATCCACATCATCATATTGGCAGGACTGCCCAGCTTGTTCTTGCGGCCATAGGCCGTCGGACACTGAACCAGTGCCTCGATAAAGGAAAAACCTTTATTTTCGAAACCACCGGCAATCATATCCACGAGATGTTTCTCATGGAAAGCCGTAGAACGCGCGACATAAGTTGCCCCAGCAGCTTCAGCCAAATGGCAGGCATCAAAGGGACGGTCCACCGAACCATAGGGAGCAGTAGTGGCCTTCTTACCCAGCGGCGTCATCGGCGAAGCCTGACCGCCAGTCATTCCGTAAATATTGTTGTTGAAAAGTACCACCGTCAAGTCGATATTCCGACGGCAGCCATGGATAAAGTGGTTGCCGCCAATAGCCGTGCAGTCGCCATCGCCTGTGATAACCACGACGTTGAGATCCGGATTGGCCAGTTTGATTCCCGTCGCAAACGGGATGGCACGGCCATGGGCCGTATGCAAAGTATCAAAATCCATGTAACCCGAAGCACGTGACGAGCAGCCAATGCCAGAAACGATGACGGTATTATCCTGCGACAGCCCTTTTTTCTCGATAGCCTCTACAATGGCCTTCATAGCGATTCCATTGCCGCAGCCCGGGCACCAGAGGTGCGGGAGACGGTTCTGACGGAAATATTTTTCGTAACTTCTCTCCATGGTTATGCCTCCCCGCAAAGTGCATCGATACCAGCCTCAATCTCAGCCGGCTCAAAAGCTTTCATATTGTATTTTCCGCAAAGTTCTACCTTACATTGTCCATTGACTGCCCGGCGGACTTCGTGGACAATCTGGCCGTAATTGAGCTCTGCCACCATGATTCCCCTGACCTTAGCCGCCAGCCGCTCAATGGCTTTATCGGCAAAAGGCCAAATGGTCATAAGTCGGAGAAGACCGACCTTGTGCCCCTTCTTGCGGGCATTCTGCACGGCCTCATAAGCCGTACGAGCCGTGCCGCCAAAGGAGACCACAGCATACTCCGCATCCTCCATGAAGTATTCTTCCGTATGGATGATTTCTTCTCCCACGCGGGCAATTTTCTCATGCAAGCGCTGAATTGAATTTTCCGTAACCTCCGGGCTGCCCACTGGAAAACCTGTATTATCATGGATAAGGCCCGTCACATGGATGCGGTAACCCGTGCCAAAATCGGCAACATTCGGTACGAGGTCTTCATCCGGCTCAAAGGGCTGATAGCCCTCCGCCCGAGTCTTTTTCGGCGTGCGGCGCGGATAGAGTTCCAGCTCGCCTGCCTCCGGCAGTTCTACCTTTTCGCGAAGATGGCCGACCACCTCATCCATCAGCAGAACCACCGGCGTACGAAAACGCTCCGCATAATTAACCGCCATGACCGTCGCATCATACGTCTCGCGGACGCTCCACGGGGAGAGGGCAATAACCGGATGATCGCCATGCGTCCCCCAACGGGTCTGCATGACATCCCCCTGAGACGGTGCCGTCGGCTGGCCGGTGGAGGGACCGACACGCTGAACGTTGACCAGTACGCAGGGAATCTCAGCGCAGGCTGCATAGCCAATAAGTTCCTGCTTCAGCGAAAAGCCCGGTCCGGAAGTAGCATCCATAGCCTTCTGTCCGGCCAGCGAAGCCCCAAGAATAGCCCCCATGCTGGCAATCTCATCTTCCATCTGGACGAACTTGCCGCCCACCTTCGGCAACAGTTTTGCCATCGTTTCCGCAACTTCCGTGGACGGGGTAATCGGATACCCCGCAAAGAAACGAACACCAGCGGCAATAGCACCTTCTGCGCAAGCCTCATTCCCCTGCATCAATCTTGCCTTGCTCATGCCTCTGCCCCCTTATCCACAAAAATTGCATAATCCGGGCAGCGCAGCTCGCACTGACCGCAGGCGATGCATGCATCGCCGTTTGCTACCTGTACCTTGCCGAGCTCATCGAGCGCCAGCACCTGTTTGGGACAAAATGCAACGCAGATTCCACAGCCTTTGCATCTTCCCATCTTGATGGTGATTTCTGACTTCATCGGGGTCCCTCCTAGTAACAACACACCATTGGGTCATCAAATACACTAATATGCTATAAACACATAGAAACTATGTATATTTGCAATATACTTTTACATCATAGCAGATACTAGTATAAAAATCTAGCTTTTATGTAAATTAAATATATGTATACAAAAAACAGCATTCTTTTTCTTTCCCAAAATCTCAAGCATGCCGCCAATAATATCCAGCTATATAAAAAGGGGCTGTTGCACGTATCAACAACGTGTAGCAGCCCCTTTTAGTTTGCAA
>CALYVJ010000270.1 GCA_945494195.1 uncultured Selenomonas sp.
ACAATCATTAAAGTTATATGTATTTGATTATATAATACGCCAATGCTATTCTAAAGGCAAGAAGGAAAGGAGGGAATCCCCATGAAGACCATTGGAATTATTGGCGGTATGGGCCCCATGGCCACCGTTGACCTCATGCAGAAAATCATCCTGACTACGGACGCCCGTGAAGACCAAGAACACATCCCCATTCTCGTCGACAACAACACCAATATCCCTGACCGCACAGCGGCGATTCTCGGTCAGGGGACCAGTCCAGTGCCAGAGCTTTTAAAGTCAGCAAAGCGGCTCACCGCCCAGGGTGCTGACTTTCTCATCATGGGCTGCAATACTGCCCATTTCTTCCTGCCGCTCATGATGCCCTACCTCAAAGTTCCCTTTCTCAGCATGATTGAAACGACTGCAGAGTTCTGTAAGCGGCAGGGCTTAAAAAAAGCCGGCCTGCTGGCCTCCGCGGGCACCTGTCACTCGGGCATTTACCAGCGCGCACTCCAGCATGCGGGAATTGAAATCCTCCTGCCAAAGGAACAGGGCGAAGCTGCCATTCATGACATGATTTATTCCGGTGTCAAAGCGGGAAAGCCGCATTACGATACCACAGAAGTTCAGAAAACACTCCAGGATATGGCAGCCGCCGGTGCTGAAGCCTTCATTCTCGGCTGCACCGAAATCCCCCTCGCCGTCTCGATGTATCATCTCGAAGGAAACTTCCTTGACGCAACCCAGATTTTAGCCGAAAAAGCCGTCGCTGCGGCTGGCGCAAAAGTCATCAGCCAGCTTCCCATCTGCGAAGGTTTTTTATCCACAGAAATATCCACATACTGACAAAAAACTGGGGATAACTTGTGTATTACTAGCAAGTTATCCCCAGTTTTTTTGTGACTATTTGACCAAAGAAGGAGAACTATGCTTCCATACCGAATAAAAAGATACAGTTATTGCAACCTGCTCACGCTTATTCGAAGGGAACCACATCATGATAAAACGAATTATCTCCAGCCTACTTCTATTTTGCCTTTTACTAAGCACAACCGCTACGGCCACTGCGCCCAAATTACGAATTGGCTATATCGAACCGGATCAAAGTATCCTGTCTTCTGTATATATGCGCAACTATTATAATTCCTATTTGGACGAACTGGCCAAACATGCCGGCTGGAATTATGAATTGGTGGATGTCTCCATTAACGACAGCGCCCAAAGCCTTGCTGACGGCGATATCGATCTGTTACTGTCGGTAGAAAATCCTTACACGGATACACCCTCCACCAAATTCACCTTCAGCCAGGAATTCTTTGGCTTCGACATTGAAAGCCTCTATACCCGCATCGGAGACAAGCGCTTCAACGCACACGACCTAAGCACCATCATGGGGGCAAAGGTCGGATTAATCAAAAACCGTCATGCCAACGCACCGTTCATGACCTTCCAGCATGACAACGAACTCTCCTTCGATTTGCACTATTTCGATACCCAGGAACAGCTCATCAAGGCTTTGGTCGATCAGGAGATCGATTTAGCCGTTGATACCGCCACCAATTGGAAACCGGGCGAACAGTTCCTGCTGGCCTTTGCCCGCATTCCGGTGCGCGTTGCCAGCCGCCGGGATGACGCCACCCACCTGCAGGAATTCGAGCTGGCCATGAACCGCCTGCGGGTTGAGAACCCTGCCTTTGAACCCAATCTGAAAAAGCAGCTCATCCAGCGCATTGACCACCAGCTGACCCATTATACGCCGGCGGAAAGCCGCTTCATCGAGGCCGCCGAACCGCTGCGCATCGTTGTTTTCGGGGGAAGGTCTCCGTATATCGAGTTGGATGACAGTACAGGAATTGCCTCCGGTATCTATGCAGATTTGCTCCATCTCATCAGCCGCAACTCGGGGCTCCGCTTTTCGTATTTTCACGTCAAGACCTACGCCGAAGCGATTGACGCCTTGAAAAACGGCGACGCGGATATCATGATGGATATCTACACCAATCAGCCGGATGAAATCCCCTTCATGTATACGAACTCGTTCTTTACGATTCCCTATACACTGATTGGCGCCTTCCAGACCCAGTCGCCAACCGCAACGGGAAACTTCCGCGTCAGCATGAACCAGCCCATGCCGTCACTGGTCCGCTTCCTGCAACAGGAATATCCCGATTGGGAAATCAATACTACGGCTAAGTCCTCCAATGACAGCCTGAACATGGTTGCCCGGGGGGATGCTGACTTCGCCTTGATCAACAACATCAATCTGGAAAGTGAACGCAATCTCATCCTGCATCCAGATTTGACCATAGTTCCAGGCGTAGACGTCCAAGTTCCCATGGCACTGGCCATTGCTGAAGGCAAGCCTCACATCCTTAAGACTATTCTCAACAAGGCAATCATTCAGATTGACCCGCAGGACTTGATCCGCATTATGCAGCAGCACACCGTGGCCACTAAACCGAACCTTTCCCTCAGCCATCTGCTGGCCTTCTATCCCATCCAGACGGGACTCGCCCTCGGCCTATTCCTGCTGCTATTGGCTGGCGGCATCTTTCTCTGGCATTACGGCCGGAAGCTAAGACAGCAGCAATCCCTTTTGGAGGAGAAAAATCAAACCCTCCAGGCCACCATCCATACGCTGGCGGAAGTAAACCGCAGCCGTGACAATTACAAAACCCTGGCTGAAACCGACGCCCTTACCGGACTTCTGAACAAAGCCGCCATCGAGCAAGCTGGCCAAGCAATTCTTGCCACCCCACCAGCTCCAGAACGCTGCCATGCGCTTTTCATCATCGATTTGGATCATTTTAAGGAAGCCAATGACACCATGGGCCATCAGAAAGGCGACGACATTCTGCGCCGCTTCGCCCTCTGCCTGATGCATATCGTCCGCGCCAATGATGCCCTCGGACGCTTTGGCGGCGATGAATTCATCTTGATTCTCGAAAATCTTCCGCGGCCAGCGGCCATCGCCATTGCCACCCGCATCAACACGGCAGCCCGCAGTCTCGAACTAAACGAAGAGGGAAAGCCCGCCCTGTCTGCCAGCATCGGCATTGCCTTATCTCCAGCCCACGGAACCACCTACGCCGACCTCCTGCACAATGCCGACCAGGCACTCTACCAGACCAAAGAAAACGGCCGCGACAACTGGACACTGGCCTTCTACAAAAACCAGCAGTAAATCCAGGTCGCCACCATAAATATAATAATTCCATAAACACAGCGCCCCCGTTGCCATTTTACAAGGTAACGGGGGCCTTTTTAACAATTCTCATTTGTCGAGTAGTTCGTAAGGTCGTGTTCGCGGCAAATCGCCGACGGCGGGGGATACAGTACCAACACTTCACCGGTGACAACCCGCTACAAGAAATTTTTGCCTTTTAATTAAGAGTTGGA
>CALYVJ010000271.1 GCA_945494195.1 uncultured Selenomonas sp.
TTTCTTTGTCCTGGGCAGTCTTGACCGGACGACACGTGCGCAGCGAATCACGGCGGACATCGCTCTTCTCTTTATTGTTCAGTGCCCAATAGGAACCCTTATCCTTCTTCAGAGCCGATTCCCAATCGCCGTAGGTCGGATTCGGGAAGGCGATGAAGCGTTTGCCGAATTCATCTTTGTATTTGTCCACGAGAGCGTTGCGCTCTTCCTGGCTCTTATGATAGGTACCGATTGGCAGATCGCCTGCATTATCGCCCATGAATACGACAACATCGTAGTCTTTCATGACCTGATCGAAGCGAGCCTGCTTGTTGCTGGAATCCGCTTTGAAAATCATGTGCTTGCGATCAGCCTGCGGGAAGCCGATTTTCTTGAAGTTGCGTACCGAGCTTTCATAATGATCCTTGAGGCTGCGGTTCGAAGCGTAGAAAATCTCTACGCCGAGCTTATCGACAGCCTGCAGGTACTCAGCAGCGCCCGGCATTGCTCTGGCGATACCAGCATCGCACCATTCTTTCCAGGTAGCATTGCTGTAGCTGTTGCCCGTACCGACAAGGCCTGCCTCAAACGCGCTGTTGTCGAGGACGGTTTCATCGGCATCGAGAACGATAGCCAGCGGTTTGTCGCCCGTTTTGTGATGAGCGACGGCTTTAATAACCTGGTCGAGAGCTACATTGTATGCCTGATAGCAAAGCTCACGATACTCGGCCGAATTCTGCATCCACGCAACAGCCATAATCATCTCATCGTTGAGGTCTTGCTGCGTGTACGCCTGTGGTGCCTCAGCGGCATAGCTCGGCGTGAGCGGCGCAGCGATGAAGGACACGCTCATTGCCGCAGCAATCAGCAGGCTCTTCTTGCTCAAGAATTTCATTACCTATTCCCCCTAAACATCCCTGAAACACTCATCCCAACCTCGCCAGTACGAATGCCCGATAGCCGCAGCCCCTTAACACCACATCACACCAATTTGACTGGTCAACAGTTTCCATGTTTCCTGGCAACCACCAAACGGTAACTTTGTAAATGATAGTTTTTTTTATCTGCCTCATGCTATTCATATTGTTGATTTTGTTTGGAGTTTTCAGACGAATTATTGTTTACAGTTCAAAGTATATCTTGTTTCTCATCGCTAAAAAAGGTCACGTGTCCCTTATAGTTCATATTGGTTTACCGTTTTTTCATTTTTCTTTCAGCAAGTATTCCCATTTCATCGTTTTCTTCCAATAATGTGACGCGTTTTTCTCGACTCAAGAATAATAAATAATTTTTACCGTGATTTTTATCAAGATAAAAAGGTCACATGTCCTTGTCTCTAGGGACATGTGACCTTTACAATGATAGCAAATGAGAAGGAACAATTAAAAGGTGGTTTTAGGCAATGTTTTCAAAAAAAAATTGTTTGCGCGCGGGTTTAGCCGCGATGATGTTGACCGGTGTCGGCTTATGGACACCAAGTGATTTTCCCTGGAGCCCCAGCTACGTGTCGGCTGCCCAGCAGGTACAGATTGCCCATATCGGTGACATCCAAGGCGAAGGGCATATCTCTCCTTATAACGGCAAAACCGTAAAGAACATCCGTGGCGTCATTACCTTCCGTCAGAGCGAGAGCGTCTTCTTCCTGCAGGATGAAGGCGACGGTAACGACAAGACCTCCGACGGCATCATGGTTTACGCGCCGAATACCCGTGCTGGCATCGGCGACTATGTCTCCGTCGACGGCGAGGTCACGGAGTTCTACGGCCCCGGCTACCGCGGCAAAGAGGACACGGACCTCACCATTACGGAAATCAAAGCCAGCAAGGTTCGCCAGCTGGGCCGCAAGGAACTGCCCGCTGCCGTCATCCTTGACAAGGATCGCCAGATTCCCCGCAAGGTCATCGACAGCGACGGCATGAAGGTGTTCAACCCAGACCATGACGCCCTGGACTTCTGGGAATCCCTCGAAGGTATGCGAGTGACGGTGGAGAAACCGCGCATCCTAGGCCCTCAGCGCTATGGCGAAATCTACGTGGTTCCTGCTACCCACGAAGGCCCCTTCAACAACTCCGGCGGCCTTTCGATTACGGCCGAGGATATGCATCCTGAGAAAATCTGCCTGGCTATGCAGGGGGGCAATGCCAAGAGCTACGTCACCAAGGCCGGCGATAAACTTGCCGGCGATGTAACCGGTGTCGTAACCTACGGCTTCGGCGTCTATAAGGTAAACACCCGCATGAACCAAATGCCGCGTCTCATCGACGGCGGCCTGCAGCCGGAAAAAACCACCATCGTTCCCGACGAGAATAAACTGCTGGTTGCTTCCTACAACATCGAAAACTTCTCGGCTAATCCGGCCAAAACACCGGACAGCAAGGTCAAACGGCTGGCTCAGTCCATTACGAACGACCTCAAGCTGCCCGACATCATCACGGTTCTCGAATTGCAGGACAATGACGGCCCGGTTGACAGCGGCAACAGCGACGCCACCAAGAGCGCGAAACGCCTGACGGATGCCATCAAGGAAGTCTCGGGCGTATCCTATGATTGCGTCAACATCAACCCGAACTACAACGAAGACGGCGGCCAGCCGGGTGCCAACATCCGCGTGGCTTACTTCTACCGTCCGGACCGCGTCCAGCTCAAACCGGGCAAGGTTGGCAAGGCCAACGACCCCCAGAGCTGGAAAGACGGTCAGCTCACCCTGAACCCGGGCCGCATTGCGCCGAAAGATCCGCTCTTTGACCACACGCGCAAATCCCTGGCCGCCCAGTTCACCTTCAAGGGCAAAGATGTAGTCATCGTAGCCAACCATCTGAACTCCAAACGCGGCGACGACAGCCTCTACGGCAAACATCAGCCGGTTCAATTAAAGAGCGAGGCCAAACGCCTCAAACTCGCCGCTGTCATCAAAGACTTCGTCAACGAAGGCATGGCTCAGAATCCGAATATGAACGTCCTCTTAACGGGTGACTTCAACGATTTCGAGTTCTCCCCGGTCATCAAAGCCCTCGAAGGCACGAACATGACCAGCGTCATCAAAGACTATCCGCTGGGTGACCGTTACGCCTACTACTACCAGGGCAACGACCAGATTCTCGACAACATCATCGTCAGCAACAACCTCAAAGGACACTACAAGTTCGACATCGTCCATGTCAACTCGTCCTTCATGGAAGCACACGGCCGCGTCAGCGACCACGACCCGCTGCTGATTCAGCTGGAACTCCAATAATAGCAATAAAAACGCAAATCCCCATAGACTGGATATACTTCCAATCTATGGGGATTTTTGCCCATAAAAACAGACGACTGACTTTTGCCCCGTAAATTACAGTTTGCAGGGAAGTAGCGAGTTCGTATTCGAGGTAAGTCGCCGGCGG
>CALYVJ010000272.1 GCA_945494195.1 uncultured Selenomonas sp.
ATCCTTGCGGTCAGCCGCCGCGCCTATGGCTTTGATCACCGGGAAGCCCAAAATGGCCCCTACTACACGCGCCGCTACCAGGAATTAAAAGCGGCCCTGCTGAAATCGTAAGACCTTTTATGCTATACTATCCGTATCACTATCACAAGAATGGAGACAAACTATGAGCAACGAAAACAAAAAAGTAAAAGTTCACTACACAGGTACCCTTAACGATGGCACGAAATTTGATTCATCCTACGATCGCGGCGAACCACTGGAATTCGTTTGCGGTGCCGGCATGATGATAAAGGGCTTTGACGAAGCCGTCAAGGATATGTCCGTCGGCGAAACCAAAGACATCCATCTGATGCCTGAAGAAGCCTATGGCATGCCCTCCGATGAGAACATCATCACCATGGAAATCCAGCAGCTGCCAGGTTCTGAAGGATTCGAAGTCGGACAGAAAGTTGCCCTGCAAAATGCCTATGGCCAGCCAGTTCCCGTCACCGTAACAGAAAAGACCGAAACCACCATCACCTTCGATGCCAACCACGAAATGGCCGGTAAAGAATTAAACTTCAAAATTGAATTGGTAGAAATAGAAAACTGACGACAAAAATAGCTAGCAAGCGAACCTACCTAAGCCCAAAGATGCCGTTGCATCAGTATGTGCGCACTGATGCAACGGCATCTTTTTTCATTGACACCAGCCTTTATCAAGGATATCATATAAAAATAATTAATATTTGTTATCATTCGCAAGATAGAGGTTATCATGGAACTTGAATTAGGGGATGTTCAAACTACAGCACTCATTCCACTAGTCATCAAAGCCAACGAAACCCTGCGGCCCAATGCACGCATAAAAGATCCGAAGGCTGTTGAAATCATCCAAAAGCTAAACATCGATACGAAACCTTACGACAAATTCTTATCCCATGAGAGCGTAATTGCACGAACCATTATGTTGGATCGGCAAATAAAAAGAATCATTGCCCAAGCTCCCGACACCATAATCGTGAATATCGGTGCAGGCTTCGACAACCGGTTCTCTCGCATAGATAATGGCAAAATCTGGTGGTTTGATCTGGATCTTCCCGACTCGATTGCTGCACGAAAAAAAGCATTCCCCGTCCAAGAACGCGTCACCATGCTTCCTGGCAATGTTCTGGAGGATGCCTGGTGTCCTGCAGTAAAAGAAATATTGAAATCCCGTCAGTCCACCCCCGTATTCATTGCCGAGGACTTGTTCATGTACTTTACTATGGAACAAATCCGCACCTTGCTCAACATCCTGAAAATGAACTTCTCTTGTGGCATCCTGATTGCCGAACAAAACAGCAAGTTGATGCAGCGAAGAGAAAAGCATCATGATACCGTAAAAAGCACCAACGCACATTTCCGTTCGGGCACCGACTCTGCCCAAGAGATTGCAGACTTGACAGAAGGCATTCAACTACTAGAAGAACACAGTTTCAATGAAGAGATGAAAAAATATGCCCTTCGCGGCAAATTATTTGCCCTGCTGCTTCCCAAAGTTAACGACCGCTGGGCAACTTTTTCCTGGGGGATATAACAAATTAAAAGGCCTGAGACAACAAAGTCTCAGGCCTTTTGTTCATCTTCAGTAAAGATGCCCCCCTGCTTCAGACTATTCATTATCCAGGAAGACATCCCCGATAAAACCCAACGGCAAGAATAACCGTCACGAAAAGCAATCCTCCTCCAAACAAAAAACATCCATAATCCGCAAACTGCCGGATTATGGATGTCCTTACCGTAGCGATTTCTCGCCCTACTATCGTTGCCGTATAAAAATCTTCTCCTAGCATAGCATATCCGAGCGCAAAAGTCATGCCTGCCAACGCGAAAAAACGAACTCACTCTTCCAGGATACTACGGCGCGGTTCCAGTTTCATTTCCTGCTGACTGGTCAAAAGCGAACCATCCGCCGCCCTGGGGATAGGCTTCGTCCTATCGGCCACCGCACGAAGTTTCGGCTTTTGAATATAGCAGGCTTCCAAGTGGCCCTGCTTATATTCCGATATGCGGATACTGCCATCAGGGAGAATATGCTTAACAGTTTCCGTAAACTCCCGCTGGGCCCGAAGCTCCTTCAATTCTTTATCGACTTCCTCCATCGTTTTGATTGTTTCGGGAATCTTCCCGAGTTTTTCCGCCACCATATCCGCAAACAATTCCTTAAAGCCACTTGCCCCAGTAGCTTTCTTTCGGCTGATATTCGTCTCGCCAGCAACCCCAATCCTGCCAACTTTCATTTCCTGTTCCATTCCCGCACCTCATTCCTATCCCAAAACACTGTCAACCTCAATAAAATCCCTTCTTCCACTAAATTCGCGACAAAAAGCAAAAATCCTGCCGGAGAGAAATTTTCTATTCTATGCAGCTTTTATCCCAAGGCAACATCCAGAGCCATCATCAAAGTAAAGCCTATGGAAAAGCAAAGAACTCCCACATCAGAATGAGTGCCGGCAGACATTTCCGGAATCAATTCTTCCACGACTACATACAACATCGCCCCGGCCGCAAATGCCAACAAATAAGGCATCACAGGCACCACGTAGCTAGTGGCCACAATCGTCAGCAAGCCCCCCACAGGTTCAACTATCCCAGAAAGGACACCAGCACCAAAAGCTTTATGACGGCTCCTCCCCTCACTCCGCAGCGGCATAGAGATAATTGCCCCTTCCGGGAAATTCTGAATGGCAATGCCTAAGGACAACACAAAAGCCCCCTCCATGGTAATATCCACATTACCAGCCATCCAACCGGCGAAAACCACACCTACTGCCATTCCCTCGGGAATGTTGTGAAGCGTTACGGCTAGTACCAGCATTGTCGTCTTGGAAAAGGAACTGACCGGCCCCTCAGCAGTATCTGCGTTCATATGCAGATGAGGAATCACATGATCAAGGACCAGAAGAAACAAAGTCCCCACCCAAAAACCGATTACCGCCGGCAAAAAAGATAAAGCTCCCAGCGATGCTGATGCCTCCATAGCCGGAATCAAAAGGCTCCAAATTGATGCTGCGACCATGACGCCTGCGGCAAAGCCCGTAAGCCCCTTTTGTACCTTCACATGGAGCTCTTTTCGCATAAGATAGACACAGGCTGCCCCTAAACTCGTTCCTGCAAAAGGAATAAGCAACCCCTGTACCACTTCCATCGAAATCATAATATCTCCTTAAACCTGCTCCATCAAACAGCGCACATTCTCGACGCTGTACTCGATCTGCTCTGACCAGCGCCGAACCGACTCATCCAGCTGACCAGTCAATTGATAAAGCAACGAAATGAAATCCGCATTGAGCTGTGCATAAGAAAGAACCGCTGCCAAACCA
>CALYVJ010000273.1 GCA_945494195.1 uncultured Selenomonas sp.
AATTTCTTTGTCGAGAACTATGATCATCCCAGCGTTGAGTGCGGGCATAGGCTGATTGATATGATTGTTTTGCGGAAGAAATTGTGCCCTTATTAAAATCTCGTTTTTTACGATATATAGAAGAGAGGTGTTAGTAAAGGAGGATTGTATGGAGATTCAAGCAACAAAAGCGGTGCTGTGGAATCCAGGTGCCGCAGAAAAAGAGTCGTCGAAGCGGGATAAGACCCCGGTGGCCAAAACGACGTTTTCCCATATGCTCCGCCAGCTTGAGACTGGCGGCGGTATCCGTGATACCGGCGAGGGTGATAATGGCGAGGAAACCACTACGGTCACGCAGGTTATGTCGGATGGTTCGGTGCTCGTAACCATTTATGCAGGTGACCGCATCGTGTCCCAGAGCAAGACCCATGCGGCGCACCCCGAGGAGAGTCCGACGATACTGAGCACGCAGGTGGAAAAATCAGGGCAGGCTATCCCCGCTGAGGCGGAGAAGATGGCCAGCGCCGAAACGGCTGCTTTAATGATGAATGCGTTGGGCAAAGTTTGAAACATAGTAGTATAGGATAGAGCAGGCTGACCGGTCAATTTACTGGTCAGCTTTTTATATGGTATAACGCTACGTGATTGCTGTGATTGCGTTTATGGACTTTGATAAGATTACCCGGGTGCTTGGCGTTTTTACGCCCATCATCGTGGTTATGATTTTAGTGGCAACGGGCTATACCTTTTGGGGTAAGTCTTATGATTTCACGCTCCTCGATGAGGTGTCGAGGACAATGCGGCCGGCCACGCCGAATGTTTATTTGGCCGTTATCAATTACTTTGCCCTTTGCGTGATGAACGGTGTTTCCATGGCCTTTGTGCTTGGCGGCTCGGTGGTACGCATTGGCGATGCAGAAAAGGGCGGCGCGCTAGGCGGTGCCCTTATTGGGGGGATTGTGGGCAGTGCTTCGCTGGCGCTGTTTGCTAATCTCGATAAGGTTAAGGATGCGGAGATTCCGATGTTGACGTTGGTAAATCAGATTCATCCGCTCTTTGCCGGGATTTATGCGGTGGTCATATTTGCGTTGATTTTCAATACGGCTTTTAGTCTCTACTATGCCACGGCACGCCGCTTTGCTGGCTGTAATGTCAGCAAGATGCGCAAAATCCTCATTGGCATTGTCGCGCTCGGTTATGTTTGCAGCTTTGGCGGTTTTTCTCAGCTGGTTGCATGGATGTATCCATTGCTTGGCTATATGGGAATTCTGCTGTTGGTAGTTCTGGCGGTGGCCTGGGGGCAGGAACGCGAGAACATCCTTCGGGAGAAATTTTTGCGGCGCAAGATGATACGGCTGCTTTTTCGTAAGTACGATGAGGATATGGAATTTCGTCCTGAAAATCGAAGGGCTATCAATAAAAACGGACTGACCGGTCGAATTGGTCAGTCCGTTTCTTTGTGCGGGGATGGGAGGGGATTTAACAACTGCAGGCAGGAGAGGAGATAGTCGCTTTGGGCGGATTGGGCAATGCCGGTTTTGCACCAAAGGGCAAAGTGTTCACAGTTGTTTAGCAGCAGGTTGTAGCCGCGTTCGCCTAGCTTGCTGCGGGCACGCATGACGGTTTCTTCGGGAGAGAATAATTCGATATCGTCCCCCAACAGACGACGGACTATCCAGTCAAAAAGTGGCGGACCGGATGGCGTGGTGGAGTTTAACACGTAAATCGTGTCGCTGACGCCCTGAAAATCTGCCAGCGTGGTTTCGCTGATGATGCCATCGCTCACCAAAGGATTTTTTTCCTTGTAATAGTGTATGACTTGCTGGTTGCCGGCATAGATGCCAAAATGTCGGTAGCCGGTGCGTTTGACGTAAAGGATGTCGCCAGGTTTTATGGCTGTCATGATATCACCTCTTGTGGTACGGAGAATAAACAGATAATACTGTTCTATTCGTCAGAAAAGGGAAATATCCTTTGCTGGCGAAATTATTGATGGGAACGACTATTATAACCAAAGGTGTGATTTGCTATGGATTATTCAGTGGAATATAGGAAAAGCGGTATGCGCCTTTCCGTGTTTCAACAAAACTACCAAGATATTGCCACTTATCTTACCTACTGTAAGGCTTGCCCTAACTATAATTCGGTCTGGAGCTGTCCCCCCTTGCCTTTTGATGCTGCGGCCTATTGGGAAAAGTTCCAGTGGATGTATGTGGTGGGAGCTAAGATAAATTTGAGTCCTGAGACTATCAAGCAAGCCAATACAGCGGAGAAAGTCAAAGCGATTGGCTGGAATATCGTGGTGGAAGTAAAGCTGGCGA
Organism: uncultured Selenomonas sp.; assembly: GCA_945494195.1. Lineage (GTDB taxonomy): Bacteria > Bacillota > Negativicutes > Selenomonadales > Selenomonadaceae > Selenomonas_A. The sequence goes on from CALYVJ010000273.1 coordinate 2,301, forward strand.
TGGAAGAAAAGTTGCGAGAGCTGGAACAGAAGTTGCCGGGAAGCGTGTCGCTCTCCTCGGGAGGCTGCAACCTTTGTGTCGAATGCAACCGCAAAGAGGGGGGCGCTTGCTGTTGGCCGAAAAAGATGCGTTATTCCCTTGATGCCTTTGGTTTTAATTTGACGGCAATTGCCCGGGATATGCTGGGGATTGAAATTCAGTGGTGCCAGGACAGACTGCCCGATTATTTTACTTTGGTTCATGGTATCGCAACAGCGGAGGAAATACCGGATAGTATGTGGGAGGTTATGGATGTACCATTTGAATCGGCTAAAAATTGATGAAGTGCTTGACAAGTCCGTGAGAAAACTATAGGATAACAAGCGTTGCGTAACGTTTGTTTTACGAAAGGACTGTGTTTATGCCCCCAAAGGTCAAGTTTCAAAAAGAGGCGATTGTGGCAGCGGCCCTCGAAGTCGTGCGCAAGAAGGGAATCGAGGCGGTGACGGCGCGGGAGGTGGCTGCAGAGCTCGGCGTGTCGCCAAGGCCGATCTTTACGTGGTTCACGACGATGGAGCAGCTGAAGGTCGAGGCCTATGCCATGGCGAAGAAGCGCTATCGGGAATATATCGAGACGGGGCTCAAGGGCCCGGTACCGTTCCTGGGGGTCGGCCAGCAGTATATCTGCTTTGCGAAGGAAGAGCCGGAGCTCTATAAGCTGCTGTTCTTGACGAAACCGGATGAGGCGGTAGGTGGTGCGATGGATGCGCTGCAGTTTTCCCAAGAGCTTGTGCGAAGGAAGTTCCGGGCTTTGCTGCCGGCGATTTTGACAAGGATGCGATCTTTGGGGCATTGGTCAAGAAGTGAAGAGAAAGTACGAGGGTAGTATGGATATTGTCGTTTACGTCCATGGGAAAGGCGGAAGTACAGCGGAGGCTCGGCATTATCGGAAGATTTTTCCCGTTGCGAAGGTGTTGGGCCTGGATTATCAGACGTTCACCCCGTGGGAGACAGGAAATGAGATTCGGGAGATCGTTAGGGATTTATATAAGAAGTATGACA
>CALYVJ010000274.1 GCA_945494195.1 uncultured Selenomonas sp.
CAGCACAATATCCAATGCTACCACTTTATTATGCTGTGCCAGCAAAATACCATTAGACAGCCCCACATAGCCCGTCCCTGCTATTGCTACTTTCAAAACACTCCACCTCAATCACTACTATCCTATTAATTATCAAATCCCTGACCGACTTGTCCGTTTGACTCTTTTTGACTGGTCAGCTGCACAGCACTTTAAATTTCCCCGCAACTTTCCTTAGCAGGCACTTTATTAGTTCCCAGCCCATTTCCGGCCAGCTGTAAAACACCCGCATGCTCTTGCTGAAGGTCGACGTGTCATAAGAGCACGGTCGCCGAAAAATTATAAAGACTATCGCCATTTCCATGCAGAATTTTAAAGTTTCTCTTTTCAGTTGCAGGAATGTCTGCACGGTGATGTCCTTTGACCGCAGCAACTCGCCCAAAATCAGCAGCCACTCTACGGCAAAGGCGTAGAATACATCATACTTTCCCTTTTTCCCATGCCCCACAGGGATTTCATCCAACAGAACCTTATCGTCAATAATGTATTTTCTGTCCCGCTCGCGGAATAGTACCGTTGTATGAGGGAACAGCACATTGTACGGCTCGTCTGCTGGAATCTGGTCAAAATCCTGTTTCCAGATAGCCATGCCCGTTGACCACGTGCCCCAAATCTTCAGCCCGCCCACAAAATCCGAGAAATTGTCAAAATGGGCTATTTGCGACTTTTGTTTCAACACACCGTTGGCAAAATACACAATCGACGGTCGTTCTTCGCCCTCATGAGCCTGCACGAAATCCAACCAATATTGGAGCGTCCCTGGCAGGAGCTTGGTGCGATGGTTGATGAACTTTATCAATTTGCCCGTAGCCATCTTATAGGTCTCTGGTTCGCTGAGGAACACTGGCGCATCGGTCCGACCATAGCGCAGATTGCTGTGACGGTCGACGTATTCTGCCATCATTTCACGGAACTTGGCATTATTGCCGTTATCACAGACCACCACTTCAAACCGATTTTCCTCCACGCCCTGCGCATAGATGCTGTCCAGCACGGGGAACACCAGCTCAATAACGCCGTTAGTGGGAATACATAGGGAAAGTAGATAATTCATTATTTCATTTCCTCCAGATATTCCTCATAATCACGGATATATTCGCCGCCATCATAATGCGTGCTAGCCAGGACTAGCAGCACGGAATCCGAGGAAAATTCATACATATCCTTCCAAATCATCTTCGGGATATAGACGCCCATCATGGGCTTGTCCAGGGAAACAACAAACTCCTCCTTTCCATCCGTGATACGCACTTTGCTGTGCCCTGCCACGTTAATCAGTACAAACTCCGACTCCCGATTGGCATGCTGCCCGCGTACCACCGTAGAATCCGAATCATAGATGTAGAAAACCCGCTTGATATCAAAAGGAATCGCCTGCGCCCCCTCAATAACCACCAGTTTTCCTCGTTCATCCCCCAAATCGCCGAAGTGCAGAATGGGGCATTTTTCTTGTAATGTCATATCAATTATCCTTCACTAAAACTATTAACTGCCTCTATTACTTTCGTTTGCTCACCCTCCGTCATGCCGTTATACATCGGTAGGCTCAGGACTTCATCCGCATAGCGTTCGGCAATGGGATAATCTCCCTTTTTCTTGCCAAGGTAAGCATAGGCTTCGGACAAATGCGGTGGGATGGGATAATGAATCAGCGTCTTGATTCCCCGCTCCTCCAAGAAGACCTGTAATTCATCCCGCTTGTCTGTATGAATCACAAACTGATGCCAGGTGGAATCCGCACCAGGACGTATTTGTGGCAATTGCACATGAGGATTTTTGAGTTCTGCCAAATACCGGTCAGCCAAACGGCAACGCTCCGCATTGAATTCCGGCAGATGTTTCAGCTTCACTCGTAAAAGTCCTGCCTGCAGCTCATCCAAACGGCTGTTGCTGCCCACCACTTTATTGTGATAGTGCTTTTCACTGCCGTAATTACGAAAAATCTTGAACTTCTTCGCCAACTCCTCATTATTTGTAGTAATGCAGCCTGCATCACCAAATGCCCCACAGCCCTTGGTCGGATAGAAACTAAAGCAGCCGATATCCCCAAAGGAACCAACCACCTGTCCCTGCCATTTATTGCCATGGCTCTGCGCACAATCCTCCACCACTCGCAAATTATGACGCTTGGCAATAGCCATGATTTTCGTCATATCGCAGGCCTGACCATAAAGGTGAACGGCCAAAATCGCCTTCGTTTTATCCGTAATCGCCGCCTCAATCTTATCCGCATCGATATTGTCATATGCATCCGGCTCTACAAATATCGGCGTTGCCCCATTGATGGTTATCCCCATCACACAGGCAATATACGCATTAGAGCATACAATGACTTCATCCCCCGCCTTGATATCCAGCAAACGGAAACTAATCCACAATGCATCCAACCCGCTGGCCAGACCAACGGCATACTTTGTGCCGATATAATCCGCCCACTCCTGCTCAAAGGATGAAACTTCCTTCCCCAGCACATACCAGCCGGAACGCAGAACCTCCAGCGCCTTTTCCTCATACTCCTTGCTGTGCAGCTCAAACTGCCGCAGCAAATTATTTGCCATAATCACAAAATATATCCCCTTTCAAAATCAAACCCGCAACCATTTCCCCTTATTTTCATCCCAGCGCTTTACTACCCGTGCAGGACTGCCAACCGCAATGGAATTTGCAGGTATATCATGCGTTACCGTAGTATGACTGCCGATAATGCATCCTTCACCAATCGTAACCCCAGGGAGAATCGTGACAAACTCCCCAATCCAGCAACGAGCACCGATTTCCACGCTCTCACCTTCGGTCAACCGTCTAGCCGCAGGAGGAATAGCCGGGCTATCTGCATCTTCCCCACGATAAACACCATGGTTATGATCCGTGATGTATATCTTGCTCCCCATCAACACATCATCACCAATGACGATACGATGGTTGCAGCCGATATGAACGTACTCTCCCACACTTACCCTGTCACCGATAATCAATTGCGGCGAAAAAAACTGCCCCGCCGCCTCATAATCCGTAACCGCCTCCAGCCACAAACCACGCCCAGCAGTGAAGCCTTTTCCTATTTGCATCGAGTCCACGCCACCTAATCGCGCATCAGGAAAAATCGACATATCACAGCGGCCAAAGACACTAAGACAAAATAACAATTTCGCTATACGTTGATAGTAAAAACGTAATGCCCATAGCATTCCATATTTTTCTAGCCTTTTTTTGCACAATTGCAACCGATATAGCCACAAATCTCCCAAAAGCCAATCCTCCTTTAACACATCGTTACATAGTGCCTCTCTTAAATTTTTCTT
>CALYVJ010000275.1 GCA_945494195.1 uncultured Selenomonas sp.
GCCCCAGTACGCCGGGACAGATGGTTTTGTCGAAACATCTCGCTGAAGAATTGAAAGCTATTGGCCTTACGGAAGTGGATCTGGACAATCATGGCTATGTTATGGCGACGCTGCCGGCAAACGGAGCGGCGGATGCCCCGGTAGTTGGCTTTATCGCTCACGTGGATACGAGCCCGGATGCTGCCGGCGGCCCGATTAAACCGCAGATTGTCCGGGATTACGATGGCAAGGATATCGTTCTTAATGAAAATGGCCCTATTGTGTTCTCCACGAAGGATTTCCCCGAGGTCCTCAAGTATAAAGGTCAGGACATCATGTTTACTGATGGCACTACCCTTTTGGGGGCTGATGACAAAGCTGGGGTAACGGCTATCGTCAGTGCGATGGAGTATTTGGTAAATCATCCGGAAATCAAGCATGGCAAGATTCGCGTGGGCTTCACGCCGGATGAGGAGACGGGGCGCAGTGCCGACCGTTTCGATGTGGAAAAGTTTGGAGCTGATTTTGCCTACACCATCGATGGGGGAGAGCTGGGCGGCCTTGAGTATGAGAATTTCAATGCTGCCAATCCGGTCATCACCTTCCATGGGCGCAGCGTCCATACGGGAGATGCCAAGGGCAAGATGATCAATGCGATTACGTTGGCGTCGGAGTGGCAGCAGTTGCTTCCAGCTGGGGAAAAACCAGAGTATACGGAAGGTTACGAGGGCTTCTTCCATGTCTATAAGATAACCGGTGGCGTGGAGAAATGCACCATGAACATGCTAGTCCGCGATCATAGCCGTCAGAAGTTTGAGCAGCGCAAGGCCTACTTGGAAGACATGGCGGATTTCTTCAATAAGAAATATGGCGAAGGCACCGTGGAAGTGACGCCTCATGACGTATATTTCAATATGTTAGAGAAAATCGAAGATGGGAATATGTATGTCGTGGAACTGGCTAAGCAGGCAATGGAAGCTGCTGGCGTTAAGCCGGATGTACAGCCAATTCGCGGCGGTACGGATGGCGCCCGCTTGTCCTTCATGGGGCTGCCGTGCCCGAATATCTTCACGGGTGGGGCGAATTTCCATGGCCGGTTTGAATATTTGCCGCTTAATTCGCTCAAGAAGGCGGGCGAGACCGTACTGGGCATTGCAACCGGTGCGGCAGCATTGCAGAAATAAGGGTTAGCATAAAGAGAAATCAAAGGAGGGTCGATATGGCTTTATTGGAGATCAAAAAGGCAGGCGATCCGGTATTAAAAGAGATTTGCGCGCCGGTTGAGAAAATCGACAAGCAGTTGAAAAAGCTAATGGACGATATGGCAGAGACCATGTACGAGAGCAATGGCGTAGGGATTGCCGCTCCACAGATCGGCAAGGCAATCCGGCTGGTAATCATCGATTGCCAGGATGAACACGGCTTGCTCGAATTGATCAATCCGGTAATCACCTTCCGCGAAGGCACGGAGGCGGATACCGAAGGCTGCCTTTCCGTACCGGATATTTATGGCGAAGTAGAACGGGCTGCGAAGGTCAAGGTGGAGTTCACGAACCGTCGTGGCAAGAAACAGCGGGTGACGGCAACGGGGCTTTTGGCGCGTTGCATTCAGCATGAGCTGGATCATCTGGAGGGACAGCTCTTTATCGATATTGCCCAGAGCATTCATAGGGGGAATCAGGCTTGAAGAAGTTTCGCGTAATATTTATGGGCACGCCGGAATTTGCTGTCCCGTGTCTGGAAGCACTGCATAAGGACTGCGAAGTCATCGGCGTCATTACGCAGCCAGATAAACCGCGGGGGCGCGGGCAGAAACTCATGCCGTCACCGGTAAAGGCTTGGGCGGTAGAACATGGCCTGGAAGTATATCAGCCGGAGAAAATCAAGACGGAAGAATTCACGGTTAAGCTGGAGGAACTCAAACCGGATTTGATGGTAGTTGTTGCCTTCGGACAGATTTTGTCCCAGCGCATTTTGGATATTCCGGAATACGGCTGCATCAATGTCCATGCCTCCCTTTTGCCGCGTTACCGCGGGGCGGCTCCTATGCAGTGGTGCGTCATCAATGGCGAAGAAAAAACTGGCGTAACGACCATGTTTATGGATGCTGGTCTGGACACAGGCGATATGCTGCTGAACAAAGAGCTCCCGATTGGACCAGATATGACGCTGGAGGAAGTTCACGACAGTCTCATGGCTATGGGCGCTGGCGTTCTTATGGATACGCTCGAAGAGCTGTCGAATGGCACGCTGGTACGGACGCCGCAGACTGGGGAGTCAAACTATGCGCCAATGCTGACCAAGGAAACTGGTCATATTGACTGGTCAAAATCGGCGCAGGAAATTCACAATCTCGTCCGTGGATTGAATTCCTGGCCGGGGGCTTTTACCGAAATGGATGCGAAGAAATATAAAATCTGGATGACGAAGCGGACGGGGCAGAAGACCTCGGCTGCTCCGGGAACCATCGTCAAGGCTGATAAGAAGGAAGGCCTTTGGGTGGCTGCTGGCGATGAGCTTCTGCAGATTACGGAGCTTCAGGCACCGGGCAAGAAAAAGATGCGGGCAGCCGATTACCTGAATGGTCATGGCATCGATCTGCCAGCTGCGTTTGTCTGATGGGATTTTAGGAAAAGGGAAGCAGAATTATTTTCGGGTGAGATTTGTTGGAGGTAGACAATGACAGATCAATCCAAACAGAAAAAGAAAATCGTGATTCCGGGGCGGCCGAAGAAACGGTTGTTTCTCGGCATGCTGTCGCTGGCCACGGTGTTGGCGGCGGTATTGCTCTACGGGATTTGGTATATTGCCAGTCCGGGGCTTGCCAACATCGCTGAGGTGCTGCCGACTATTGTCGGCGGCATCTTTGTCATCAGTGTGGCAATTTCGCTGCTGGGTATATTGAATATGGGACTGGCCGTGGCAGATTGGCCGTATCTGCCGCTTTTACAGCGGCAGACCTATGAACTTGTCAATCTGTTGTTCCCTGTGTCGGTGCGGCTGGCTAAGCTGTTTGGAATTAGCAAACGCCGCTTGGAAGGTTCCTTTATCGCTACGAGCAACCGGATGTTCAATCGCATGGGAATCCGCGTACCGGCGAATCGCTTGCTGGTGGTGACGCCCCATTGCTTGCAGCTGGCAACCTGTCCTCATAAGATTACGCGTGACCCGGGAAATTGCAAACGCTGCGGCGGCTGCGACATCGGGGCTCTTGTGACTCTTTCGGAGGAAATGGGTTTTCACTTTTTTGTCGCTACGGGGGGGACGCTAGCCCGGCAAATCATTTATAAGATGCGGCCGAAGGCAGTGTTGGCCATTGCCTGTGAACGGGATCTTATGAGTGGCATTCAGGAT
>CALYVJ010000276.1 GCA_945494195.1 uncultured Selenomonas sp.
CACAGCTACCTGCAGACAGCTGGCCACCGATACATCCGAGCCTAATATCCCATCCACATCGCGGTACTTGGCAAAGATCTTCTCTGCCAGTTGCAGGGACTCTTGAAATCCAAAGCTATTCCATGGCAATGGCACGATATCCGTACGAACCCCATGTTTCTGCATGACAGCATTAAAAGCCTGATGATATTCCCCCGCCGGTGTCTTAACCATCTGCGAACCGGCTATCTGTACGATATGACGGCAGTCATGCTGCAGAAAAGCCTTGGCCGCGAGCTGCCCGCCCAGTACATGATCGGCATGCACAATAGGTATTTCCGGACTTAGATAGCGGTCAAATGCCAGAATCGGCTGTTTGATGCCCTGATAAAGAGAAGTATCCAAGGAATGCGCCCCCATGATAATGCCATCCATATTTTGGCGCTGCAGCATATCGATAAAGGCATGCTCCGCATTTTCCTTTTGCTGGGTACAGCAAAGCATTGTTTTATACCCTTGATGATACAGGGATTCCTCGATTGCTTCCACTAACTCGGCAAAAAAGGGATGCGCTACCGTTGGCACGATAATCCCGACAGTCATCGTACGCTTCAATGACAGGTTGCGCGCCATCTCACTGGGTATATATTGCAGCTTTTCTACCGCATCCTGTACTTTTTTCCGTATCTGCGGGGACCCGTAATCCGTGTGGTTCAGCACCATGGAGACCGTTCCTACCGACACGCCAGCCTCCCGTGCTACATCCCGAATTTTGGCCATATATGCTCCTCCCATCTTCCAACTGCTTTATCCTAACCATGCCAAGCCTCACGAAAAATACTCGTCATGCCTAGTATACCATAAATTGACCGATCAATTCGAGCCATTTCATGAATGCATTGACCTGTGGAAGATTCGCCACGTCTGCCTTTCGCTGCATCTACGCATTCCCTCCCCACAGGATTCACTCGGCTGCCTCAATCGTCAAAAAACTGCTAAACCCAGTCATCTCAACACGGCGGTCCTCACCATCGGTAAGAATACAGATAACTTTTTTATTCGTCATCAATAAGTATTTTTCCTGCCCATCAAGCGACTCCCCCTTCATCTAAATCTGATGGAGCAATGGGATAACACGCCCTTTGTGGTAAATTCAGTTACTTTAGAAGACGCAAGATTTGTGTCACCGTCTGTTTGAGGTTCAAACGGGTCGTTTTCTCTTCCATAGCCTCCTCAACCGTCATTGGCATATGGAGGATGGGGAAATAGGCATCAATCCCATGTTGATTGACCAGCTCAGCATCCGGAAACGCACAGCCGCAAACCGCTACGGTCTTTACCTGTGCATGCAACGCATGTGCCAATTTGCCCACGCCAGCTGGCCCTTTTCCCATAGCTGTCTGGCCATCCATACGCCCCTCTCCCGTAATCAGCAAATCAGCAGTCTTCAAAGCCCGACGAATGCCAATTGTCTCCAGGCATAGTTCCGTGCCAGGTATCAGTTCTCCTCCTAAGAACGTTTGAAATGCAAACCCAAGGCCACCCGCTGCTCCAGCTCCTGGCACATTTGCCCCTTGTGCAGGAAGCATCCTTTCTACTAAATCAGCAAAACGATGTATGGCTTCATCCATGCTTTTGACAATTTCCTCGGAAGCTCCTTTTTGCAGACCGAAAACTACGGAGCATCCCTGCTCTCCATAAAGTGGGTTAGTCACATCACAGGCAATGCGGAATCGGCATTCTTTAAGCCGCTCATCCACCTGGCTTCCGTCGATTGCCGCCACGTCGGTCAGGTTTCCGCCACAAATCCCCGCAAGTTTTCCATCTGCCTTGTAAAACTTCCAGCCCAAAGCGGTCAGCATCCCCAGCCCGCAATCATTGGTGGCACTGCCCCCAATCCCGATGATAAAATCCCGACAACCATCATCCATTGCCTGCAGGATCAGTTCCCCCAGTCCATACGTCGTCGTGTGAAGCGGATTGCGTTTAGCCAGTGGCACCTTGGTAAGTCCGGCAGCATCTGCCATCTCAATCACAGCCAGCCCAGCCTCCGGAACCCGTCCATACCGGCTGGCAACCGGTGTTGCCAAAGGCCCTGTAACCGTAGTCGGCACAATTGTTCCCTGCAAGCCCTCCACCAAAGTATCCACAGTTCCCTCGCCTCCGTCAGCCAGGGGGAACACCTCCACTACAGCCTCGGGCAAAACAGCCAACACCGCCTCTTGGGCCGCCTGTCCAGCAGCCAGCGATGACAAACTTCCCTTGAATGAATCAATCGCAATAACGATATGATCAAGTTTCATCGTAACAAACTCCCTCTCTTGCACAAAAATGACCAAACCATCCCAACATACGTAAAGAGGCTGCACAAATCTGCACAGCCTCTCGATTCCAATATGAATTTATTTCTTCACCCAATAATTGATGCGGAGTTCATCGCCAGCTTTGATATCACGGTTCAAGAGCCAATCGTTAAGTTCTTTGATACCAGCAGTAAACTCGCGAATCTCACGCGGACCATAATTATTCTTAGCCATATATTCCTTGGCAACACTGTCCAGCGTATCTCCCTGGGCTACTGTATATACCGTTTCTACTAATTCGTAATTTTTTGCAGCTGCCTCACAATCCATGCCGGTAAAACCGACGAACACGACAGCCATCAACATGACCAACGCCTTCTTCATTTTAGGTTCCTCCTGTAAAACGAATGAATAAAATTAGTGCAAATGAACTGGATTTCTTTGTGAACATCCTTGATTTGTGACTTGATTATATTCCTTTTTCCCCCCCTTGGCAATAGTTTTTTCATAAAAAATCCAGATTTTTTACATCTTTTTTTCAGATATGCTTCAGCCCGCATAAACACAAGGATTAACGCACTTTTTTGTCATAGTATTTGACATTATGTTCCCCTTAAAATTCGCTTAAAAATAAATCCGATATTTTTTATACGTTTTTCTATTGACAGCTTTACAAGTTTACAGTAATATATAAACCAACCTATTTATTCATACTTTTTTTATATGTTTACTTTTATCAACTGTCAAAAGGAGCGGTCAATATGTCAACGAACCATCACCATCCCCACCCTTACGATACCGTCCATGAGCATGCCGACTGACATACCCATGACCATGACCCGAAGCATCCCCATGTGCATGGCGGTATCAACGACTATATGAAGGCCGTGGCCGAGTATCGCAAGACCTTTGCCTCCAAGCAGGATGTCTTAGAGCAGACGCCGGACCTTGCCGTGCGTGAGATGATGCTGCGCCTGGAGCAGCTGGGCCATGATACGGTGTTTGACCGCTTTGACCAGCAGAAGGCGCAGTGTT
>CALYVJ010000277.1 GCA_945494195.1 uncultured Selenomonas sp.
ACTTACTGCATAAAGGTTCGCCGGGTGTTCAACTTATTATTGCAATTCGGGATGACAAAGAGACTGGAATTTTGTTTGTCATACGACGGGATTTCTGCTATAATAAATATATTTGATTCATATAATTTGTGTGTTATATGGTGGAGATAAAGTACGTTTTATTGATATAGATAAAGGGGTGGGTTTTATGGCACAGACTTTTACGATGGAGGATCTGAAGGAACGTTTACAGGCGCGTCAGCATAAAATGACGCCGCAGCGTCAGACGGTCCTGCAGATTTTCCTCGAGCATCCAGGAGAACATCTTTCTGCAGAGGATGTTTATAACATTTTGCGGGAAAACAAATCGGAGATCGGGCTGGCGACAGTTTATCGTAGCCTTGAGCTTTTGTCAGATCTGGGAATTTTGCAAAAAATGGAGTTCGGCGATGGCTGCAGCCGTTATGAGGTCAATACGACCAATCCGTCGGAGCATCACCATCATCATTTGATTTGCACCAGATGTGGCAAGGTCATTGAGTTTGAAGATGATTTGATGGATGACTTAGAGGCGGATATTGAGACGAAGATGGGGTTCCATGTAGAAAACCATCAGGTGAAGTTCTATGGGGTCTGCAAGGAGTGTCAGCAGGCTTGAAGGTAAGAACTTTTACGCTGAATTCGAAAAAAGAAATCATCTCTAAGATAACCCGTGAGATTTTGAGCTTATTTAAGGTTGAAATCGTCGGGCGGCGTGGGACGAGTGATTCTGAACAGCTGTCGGTAGTCAATCGCAGGCTGCCGGTAACTGCGGCTGGTGCACATGATGGCGAATTGGTTCGCATGGAAACCACCTTGCTGCTGTTCGATGCTTCGGGGACGGCTAAAAGCTGGACCCGGGTCTCCACAGGCAAGGAGGATGAACTGGAACGGGCTGCTGTAAATCGCACCATCAAGCGCAACCTTTATGATATCTTTATCGAGGAGCTTCACATGCCCCAGGCACCCTGGGGCATTCTGCATGGAGTCCGGCCAACGAAGATCGTCCATCGCTGGATTTCGTATGGCATGGAGGAAGAGGACATTGTCCGGCGCTTGATGACGGACTTTGCCTGCAGTGAGGAAAAAGCCCGGATCATTACCCCGATGGCTTTTCGCCAGTTGCCTTTTCTGAAGACTTCGGATGAAAAGACCATCAGCGTCTATGTTGGCATCCCGTTCTGCCTAACCCGTTGCCTGTACTGTTCCTTTCCTGCGAATATTCTGCCGGGAGAAAAGCAGCTCGACAAATTTATGGAAGTGCTGCAGAAAGATCTGGCGGCAGCCAAGGCTGCGGTGGAGCATTACGGGTTTACTGTGCAGAATATCTACATTGGCGGCGGTACGCCTACGGCGCTTCCCGACCGATATTTTGCGAATATGATGCAGATGGTATATAATGCTTTTTATGGACCTTCGCTTTTGGAATTTACGGTAGAAGCGGGACGCCCTGACAGCATAACGTCGGCAAAAATCCAGGCGATGGTTGATTGCCATGTCAGCCGGGTCAGTGTCAACCCACAGACCATGCAGCAGCGCACCTTGAAAATCATTGGCCGTCAGCATACGCCAGAGGATGTTGTGACTATGTATCGGGCGCTTCGCAAAGCTGGCATACCCGAAATCAATATGGACCTCATCTTGGGACTTCCCGGCGAGACGGCTGAAGATGTCCGAGATACGATGGAGAAAGTCGTTGCGTTAGAGCCGGACGATATTACGCTTCATGCTTTAGCCTTGAAACGAGGGTCCCGTCTGAAACTCATCTTGGAGGAACGTCATGTTGATTTGCCGGATGATGAGGAAACCCGCAAGATGTCTGAGGTAGCAATGTCCTTTATTGAAAAGGGAGGATATCAGCCGTATTACCTCTATCGTCAAGGATATATGTCCGGGGATTTGGAAAATGTTGGCTGCTGCCGTAAAGGGGCAGAAGGCATGTACAACATCCAGATTATGGAGGAGCATCAGACCATTATCGGCATTGGTGGTTCAGCTACGACGAAGGTGGTTGACTTTGCCCGTAAACGCATGAAGTCATCCTTCAATGCCAAAGACTTGGTAACATATCTGCGTGATGTAGATATCTATATAGAAAAACGCAGGCAGCTCTTAGAAGAAGCCTGTGGTAAACAGGGGGAAACCAACGAATGTTAACCAATGCCCCTCGGGGAACCAAAGACATTCTGCCGGATACAGTCGGCGAATGGAATTATGTTGAACAGAAGATTCGTGAGCTCTGCAGCCGCTATGGTTTCGAGGAAATCCGTACGCCGGTCTTCGAGCATACGGAACTTTTCCATCGCGGTATCGGTGAGGGTACCGATGTCGTCGATAAGGAGATGTATACGTTCAAGGATCGTGGCGACCGCAGCATCACGCTGCGTCCGGAGAACACGGCTTCGGCTGTGCGTGCGTATCTGCAGAACAAGCTCTACGGTGACTCATCGCTTGTAAAACTCTTCTACATCGGTTCGATGTTCCGTTACGACCGTCCGCAGGCCGGCCGCATGCGTGAATTCCATCAGTTTGGTGTTGAGGCACTCGGCGAAGAGAATCCGATGGTTGATGCAGAAGTCATCATGGTGGCCATTGATTTCCTGCGCTCGCTGGGTCTCAAGGATCTCAAGCTGAGCCTGAACTCGGTCGGCTGCCCGCATTGCCGACCGAAGTACCGCGAGGTTCTGCAGGATTACTTCCGTGACAAGTTCGACGATCTCTGCGATGACTGCAAGGATCGCTTTGAGCGCAGCCCGTTGCGCATCCTCGACTGCAAAGTCGATGCGGACAAGCCCTATATGGCCGATGCGCCGAAGATCACGGACTGCCTCTGTGACGAGTGCCAGGAGCATTTCCATAAGGTACAGCAGTATCTGACCGATGCTGGCATCGAGTTCGAGCTCGATTCGCGCCTCGTCCGCGGCCTTGACTACTACACGAAGACGGCCTTTGAGATAAAATACGCGCCGCTGGGCGCCCAGAGTGCGGTAGCTGGTGGCGGCCGCTACGATGGCCTCATCGAGGAAATCGGCGGCAAGCCGACGCCGGCCGTTGGCTTTGCTACGGGTCTTGAGCGCGTCCTTTTGGCCCTCGAGAAGCAGAACCTGCTGCCGGAGATGGACAAGAAGACCGACGCCTATGTGGTGGCGCTCGGCGATGCGGCCCAGGGTTCTGCGTTCAAGTTGCTGACCCAGCTGCGCCAGGCTGGCCTCAAGGCTGGTATGGATTATGCGGGCCGCAGTATGAAGGCCCAGATGAAACAGGCAAACAAGGCA
>CALYVJ010000278.1 GCA_945494195.1 uncultured Selenomonas sp.
ATGAAATTTTGGCACAGCAATCGTAGCCAAAATGGCCAAAATCGCCATGGCAATCATAATCCCCAACAACGAAAAACCAGCCTGCTTTGCGTCATTCATAGATACTCCTCCTTTTCACTACTCTTTCCCTCAGTAAAACATCCTCCCACCGAAGATTTACCGTCTGTAAACTTCGTGACAGGAGACAAATCTCCTTCTAATAATTCAATGTTTCTTTTTTTATAAAAAAAACGCCACGGATAAATCTTCTCCGTAGCATTTGCTATGTTATTCTTTATTATATAATCTTCACAGTCTTCATCGACCGTTCCACCATTTTCTCAGCCGTGGCATCGCCCTCCTTATAGCCATAGCTTATTATCCAAAAATCATTGCCAGAATAAATACCCAGGCATTCCATTTTTTGCTTATTTCCCTCACCATTGACCTTGATTACCGCATAAGTCATTTCCTGTCCGTTGATAGTCCGATGCTCACAAGTCTTGAGCATCGGATGCAGCTTATCCGCATCCTTATAGGACTTCATGAAGCTGTTCAGATTAAATGGCATCTTCTGCCCCGGTTCCACCATGGAACCGTGATAGATATCTACGAAACAACGATCTTCGTGATGGAAATACCGCTCCGGATTTTTTACCTTGCCGTCAGCTGGCAACGATGCATAATCCAGCTTGAACGGCAACTCAACCGACAATCCCTTTCCATCCTGCTGACGAAGGACTTTCGCTGTATAGTTTCGATACTCTTTCGGCGGGTCCTTCGGCAAATCATCATGACGCGAAGCAATTTTTCCGCTGTTACCACCGCCCGTGCAACAACAAACGTCTCCCATACAGAACACCCCGAAGTAACCGTAGTCATGAACAACAGGCAGCCAATCAAAAATACTCTTAACGATTTGTTCATTTTCATCTCCACCTTAAAAATACGCGTCATAGTTCTGCTGGGCAAAATCTATAGCTTCGGTGATAAAATTACAATCCACCAGTAGTTCTTCGATTTTATCACGATACTTATCGGCTTGATGCAGTTTGGCAAGTGCTGCTATATCCTCATCCGAAAACCTAAAGCCGATTTCCTCGGACAGCATTTCCCCATGCTCTACCGATTCAAAGGCAGCTTCCCAATCATATTTCCCCTCGTTTTCTAACATCGCATTCACCTCATATTCATGGTATCTAATCAACAAATCCATTTATCATAATACAAAAAATGGATTATTTCTTTCTTAAAGTTACAACAAATTTTGCTAAAAAATCCCCCTATGAGGACAGTTTTTCCATCCTGCCTCATAGGGGGATTTTCGGTTCAATTCAATTAAAATTTAAATTTCTGCAACGAATTCTGCAATCCCTGAGCCAGATTAGCCAAGGACGTGCTGGCATCCGCAATTTCCGTAGCCGATGCCGACTGCTGTTCCGATGCTGCCGATACGCTCTCCATTTCAGAAGCGACCATGCCACCCTTGCGGGAAATGCCATCGGATTTCTCCTTGACAACTACCGTCTCATCCGATACCGACCGAATTTCATTCGACATTACTTTTGCCTGTTCTGCCATACTAAGTGCAGCCTCATGGATACGAGCAAAATTCTCACGCAACTCTTCAACAGACTGGGTTCCTTCTTTAACCGCCTGACTGCCTTCCTGCATCGAGCGAACAGCCTCAGCCGTATCGCCCTGGATGCCGTTGATGAGGCTCGTGATGTGCTGAGCGGCCTCCTGCGACTCCTCGGCGAGCTTTCTTACCTCATCGGCAACGACCGCAAAGCCGCGGCCATGCTCACCAGCACGGGCAGCCTCGATAGCTGCGTTGAGGGCCAGCAGGTTCGTCTGCTCAGCAATTGCCGAAATCGCCTCGACGATCTGACCGATTTCCTGCGAGCTCTGTCCGAGTTTATCCACCGTAGCCGCCGAAGAATTTACGATACGAGCTACGCTTTCAATCTGTTCTACAGCTACTTTGACGGACTCATTGCCACTGGTTGCAGCATCGTTCGTAACTGTTGCATGATCCGAAACCCGCTGGGCCGTCTGATTCAAACGATTGATTGCCTCAGCCGTATTGTCAATGGCCGCAATAGTATCGCCAACATCCTGCTGCTGCTCTGCTACCGTGCCAGCGGCATTGGTAACCGATTGTGCGACCTGTTCCGAAGCCTGAGCCGACTGATGGGAGCTTGCCGTAAGCTCTTCGGAAGATGCAGCGAGCTGCTCGGCCGTCGTGCTGACATTCCGCATGAGTTTGTTGAGATTCATGCGCACCGAAGCCACTTTATCCGCCATCTGGCCGAATTCATCGCCGCGCATGATCGTACGCGCATGATCGCTGAAGTCGCCACCTTCAAGACGCTCGAGTGACAGCATCATCTTCTCCAACGGATTCGTGATTTCCTTCGTGATCCAAAGTGCGCAGACAATCAGTACAATCAGCGTGACCAGCAGCTGGATGACCGTATTGCGAACAGCCGCAGCTGAGTCAATATCATTCTGCGTATTGAGCTCCTCGGCATGTTTGCTGTTGAGCTCTGACAGTTCACCTAGTTCCTTTCCCAAAGCTGCTGCCAGCGGCGATCCGATTTTCTCATAATGAGCCAACGCCTCTTCGTTCTTGCCTTCCATGCTTAAAGCCACCGCTTCGCCAAGGTTCGTCTTCAAAGCGGCCCAATCTTTCTTGACTTTGTCCATGATTGGGTCTTCGCCAGCAATTTTATGCGGGATTGCATCATAGGCAGCAATACTGTCATCTACCGTTTTGACACCGGCCTCATACTTTCCCTTGAGATCCTGCAGCCGCTGCGGATTGTTTTTGACCGTCGTTGCAATAACCGCCATACCTTGGGCATAACGGATCCCATAGCCGGCCTTGCCGACCGCCTCGACACCCTTGACCGTGCCTTCATACATCACTTCCATATCCCGCTGTGCCTTCGTGACAGCCGAGTAGCCATTCCAGCCGATAAAGCTCATGCCGATGACGGCAACTACCGCTAAGATCAGCAGCTTGTAAGCCACCCTTAAATTGTTCATCCATCCCATACTAAACCCTCCTTTTCCTAAAAGGTTATTTACTTCCCATCATATACAACCTTTTTTCTCTCACATCTTGGAATTATCTTATAGTTTCGACGTTTTTCACCATAATCCTTCTATTTCGAATAGAAAAAACTCCCAGACGTTACATCTGGGAGTTACAGGCTTTGGGGCCCTTAATTATTTTTCCTCGATAAGCTCTACCAACTCATCCAGCAATTTTGTCTGATTCTGTTTAATAGCCAA
>CALYVJ010000279.1 GCA_945494195.1 uncultured Selenomonas sp.
TTGCCACAGCCAGCTATGTTGCTCTTGATTTCGCCCTGGACAACCGTGGAAAATAATCTGCCCTCGCGCAAGACAAATGCGGAACGTGATTTGATTCTGGGAAAAAATAATCCCTTTATGTTCAATGCCGTAGCTAAGCCAGTTTACAGTAAGGGCTATAAGGCAAAAGATCCGCGCCTGTCGCCAATTTATGCAGATCTATCAGAGCTGCCGCCGATGCTGATTCAGACTGGTGGCTATGAATTGTTCTTAGATGAAAATCTGGCTTTGGCGAAAAAAGCTGCGGCTGATGGTATTGATGTGACTATTACCATTTATCCGGGGATGTCCCATGATTTTGCTCTGCTTATGCCGGATTTGCAGGACAGTGTGAAGTCGTTTGCCGAAATTCGAGATTTTGTAAAGCGGCATATACACAAATAAAGGCTTGACTTGTAGTTCACTTCAAGTGGTAGATTAATAACGTAATAGACAAATCGTGAAAGGGGATAATGATATGCGAAACCTATGGATTGCCTGCTTGGGCGTGTTGATGATTCTAGGCTTGGTGGGCTGTGGCATAGAGTCGGGCAAGACGGCAGAAAAGGCGGCATCGGCACCTGCGCAGAGTGCACAGGCAGACAGCAAGGTGCCTGCGGCCAAAGGCAAGATCCTCGTAGCGTATTTTTCGGCCACGGGCCATACCCGCACGCTTGCCGAGAATACGGCTAAGGCTCTGAATGCTGATCTCTACGAAATCCGTCCGGAAGTTCCTTATAGCAAAGAGGACTTGAACTATAATGACGAAACTACCCGTGCCACGGTGGAGCAAAAAAACGATAGTGCCCGCCCGAAACTTGCGGATAAGAATGCGCCGATAGCTAATTACGATACCATCGTACTGGCGTATCCTATCTGGTGGGGACAGGCACCGCGCATTCTGGATACCTTTGTGGAAAGCTATGATTTTACAGGTAAGAAGCTGACGGCTATCTGCACCTCCGGTGGCAGCGATATCGGCAGCAGTGCTGACTATCTGCAGAAGCTGACCAAGGGTAAGGCGGAATGGAAGCCGGGCAAGCTGTTCTCGCCGCAGGCTAAAGCCGAAGAAATCAAAAGCTGGTTTAATGGGTTGGGCTTTTGAGTAAGTTTTAGATATATTTCTGCATGACAGTGATGGCACTTTTGCCGTTGCTGTTTTTACCCATTATGTACCTAAGGTACATAATGGGCAATCTTGTAATCTAACCGTTCCATGGTGGCTTTTAGCTGTTCGTATTGTTCCTGAAGGCGGGCGCGCTGTTCCACAAGGATATCCTTGCGGGCTTCTTCCGTGCCCTCTTGGAAAAACAGGTCAACGTATTCAATCAGAGCTTCCACCTGCACGCCGGCACTGCGCATACATTTGGAAAATTCCACCCAGCCGCAGGAGGCTTCGTCAAAATCGCGGATGCCGTTTTCTTTGCGGGGGACATGGGGAATGAGGCCAATGCGCTCGTAGTAGCGGATCGTATCGGCCGACAAATCGTACTTTTCGCTGACTTCCTTGATGGTCATAAAATCACCTCGTTGTCAAATTTTTATCATATATTGTAAGTTTAGCATTTGGAGTGGACTCGAAGTCAAGCGGAAAATTTTTGTATATGAAGCAAAAGGATACTGTATGGCGTTTTTATCTTCGTGACAGGAAACCAAGTTAACATTGGCGAATATCTGTTATAACGGTAACACGGATGTGTAGTTTTGCAGAAGGAGTGCCGGAAATGAGAAAGCGAGCAAAAAGACAAAGACTGGCAGTGGCAATCCTGCTGCAGCTGGCCGTTTGGGACAACTTTTGTCAGGTGGAGGCCTTGACCACCAGCCAGTGAAGTTGTCAATATTAGTTGACACTTTTTTTACAAGAAAGTTATTCTATGCTACTGCCTGAAGAGAATCATAGTAATTCGCCAGTTTTACCATTGGAGGCATACCGCCTATGGCAGAGCATATACGGCGATTATTCCAGTAGGATTCGTAATAACGCCAGATGAGGCTCTTTACTTCGCCTACAGACATCTTGGTGGTGTCATAGCGGCCGTAGAGAAGTTCTTCCTTCATTCTCGCCCACATACTTTCGCAACGGGCATTATCATGGCAACGGCCACCGTCGCTGTTCATGCTCTGAATAAAGCCGTGCCGCTTCATGGCAGCACGGTAATCACGGCTGGTATATTGGCTGCCACGGTCTGAGTGAATGGTCGCACCGTGCAGCTTAGGATGTTTATTATGGGCATCCGCTAAGGTCTTTATGCACAATTCGGCACGCATATTGGTGTCCATGGCCAATCCTAATACTTCCAGATGGTAGCAGTCGAAAATGGCAGAAACATACAGCTTGCCGCCTCTTACAGGAATTTCCGTCATATCTGTAACACACTTGGTAAATGGAGCATCTGCCAGAAAATTCCGTTGCAGCAAATCATCTGATTTCCTGGCATTTTTATCTGCTTTCGTAATGCCGTTAGGCTTTTTCTTGGGCTTATGGATAATGCCCATCTGCTTCATTATCCGGTATATCGTCGTAATACTTGGAAGCTCGCCATCCGGGTGCTTTAGCTGAAGTGCTTCTAAGATTCGCTGTTTACCATAACTGTCATTCCATTCATCTTCTGCGATTATATCGCGTATTTCCTGAGCTATTGCAGCATGTTTCCAGGGGCGTTCCGGCTTATTCAGGAATTTGTAGAACCCTTGGCGGCTAATGCTGAGCCAGCGGCAGAAACGGGCTATGTTTCGATTTCCCTTGCCATCAGACAGTTTTTGAGCCAGAAATTTCATCCGTTCTTCTTTGCATACTTCTGACGGCTGGCGGCGAAAAAAGCAGAAGCCTCTTCAAGAAATTCATTCATTTCTCGCAGCTCGCGATTTTCCTTCTTAAGTGCCTTATTCTCTCGCTCTAAGATGGCTAGTTTTTCACTGGTAGACAGCGGCTTATTAAACTCTATGGAGTTTTCACCCATATCCAGTTTTCCGGTGCGTGCATTTCTAACCCAAGTAGTTATGGCACTTTTTGAGATTCCAAGCTCATGGGCAGCTTTTGTTTGCCCGATTTCCATTGCCAATTTTACGGCCTGTACTTTGTACTCGTTATCATATCTTTTCCCAGTTGACATTTGTTCTTACCATCCTTTTCTATTCAGCACCATTTATACTGAATGGTTGTTTTGTATCTGTCAACTAAAAGTGTACTACTTCAAAACACTCGGCCACATGTCTGCTTCTATGCTTTTGCGGGATTGCCAACAAGC
>CALYVJ010000280.1 GCA_945494195.1 uncultured Selenomonas sp.
GACTTCTACTACGGAAAGTCCCGTCATCGTCTCAATGGCCTGCTTAACATTTTCCTGAGCTGCCAAAGCGATATCCGGAATGCGTACCCCATATTTCACAATAATGTAAAGGTCGACAGCAGCTTCTTTTTCGCCCACCTCGACTTTCACACCCTTGGCAAAATTCTTGCGGCCAAGCATCTCAGCAATACCACCGGCAATACCACCGCTCATACCAGCGATGCCCTCTACTTCCGTAGCTGCCAATCCAGCAATGATGCTGACAACTTCATCTGCAATACGGATAGAACCTAACGTACCGGTTTTCTTGATTTCTTTTTCTTTTTCCATTACGAATCCCTCCAATTTTATGACAGATGCTCTTACTCGAATAATTATACATATTTATACTTTCGCGAAACAGCTATGGGATTCCTGCCAACCCGGAAATAATTACGAAAAATTCATCAAAAAACTGCCGCACCATTTTTCCATGATGCGGCAGTCCAAAGCATCAAATCCCAACAGAATCAAGCGCGCTCGATATAGTTGCCCGTACGGGTATCGATGCGAAGAACTTCGCCTTCGTTGATGAACAACGGGACACGAACTTCATAACCCGTCTCAACTTTTGCCATCTTCGTAGCGCCCGTTGCCGTGTTGCCTTTAACGCTCGGCTCGCACTCGATAACTTTGAGGTTAACCGAGTTCGGGAGCTGGATGCCAATGATACGGCCTTTGAACATCTGGATGGATACTTCCATATTCTCCATCAGGTAATTCAGGGCATCGCCCAGCTGCTCTTTGTTCAGCTCAACCTGCTCGTACGTTTCCGTGTTCATGAACGTGTACATGCCATCTGCCTCATAGAGGAACTGCATGTTCTGCGTTTCAAGATGTGCTGCCGGCATTTTCTCATTCGGGTTGAACGTGCGCTCAACAACAGCACCCGTCTCAACATTCTTGATTTTCGTGCGAACGAAAGCAGCGCCTTTCCCCGGTTTTACATGCTGGAAATCAACAATCTGCCATACGCCACCATCAATCTCAGTCGTGAGACCCGTGCGGAAATCTGTACTATTAATCATTAACTTACGCCCTCCAATATATTGCCTTCACGGCATTAATTTCAATGTAACGAATTTATAATAGCATATTTTCAACTTTTTGAAAAGGGTTCCTTGCTATCTTCTTATCTTATCCTGCTACTTCGATTAATTCTTTGCTGGATTTGGTCAGAGGCTCACAGCCCGTTTTCGTGACGAGCACAGTATCCTCAATGCGCAGTCCGCCCCAATCAGGAATATAAACCCCCGGCTCATCGGTAATCAGCATGTTTTCCTGAAGAACATAATCCTTCTTTGGCGACATGCGCGGTTCCTCATGGATTTCCAACCCCAAGCTATGGCCCAAACCGTGTCCGAAATACTGCTTCAGCCCATACTTTCTCAGGTTGTCTTGTACCGCGATATGAACCGCTTTACCAGAAACACCCGGTTTAATCAAATCCAGCGCCAACTTTTGAGATTCAAGTACGGCGTGATAAATACGACGCTGTTTATCGTCGGCATGACCAACACATATCGTACGAGTAATATCTGAGTCGTATCCGGCATAAATCGCACCATAGTCCATCGTTAGGAACTCTCCTTCTTCGATGACCTTATCCGTAGCAATACCATGAGGCAGGACGCCGCGAAGGCCCGAAGCCATAATCGTCGGAAAGGACGGTCCTTCCGAGCCATTCTCACGCATGCAATTTTCCAGATGAGCAGCCACCTGCACCTCGGTCATACCAGGGCGCACATAGGTCAAAATATCCTTAAAACCAATATCGGCAATTTCGCAGGCCTTGCGGATATAGCCGATTTCCTCTTCATCCTTTACCTGGCGAAGAGCATCGAGGGTAACGGCCGTGGTAAAGTCCACGCTATCCAAAAGATTCGTCAAGGTCACAAAGTCGGCATAAATCAGAGCGTTGCCTTCAAAGCCGGCTTTCTTGGCCCCAACTTTTTTCACGCATTCCGCCGTTTTTTTCCACAAGCCTTCCTTCTGTTCCACAATCTCAAACAGTGGTGCCTGCTGGCTGGCCTGCTCCGTATAGCGATTATCCGTGATGAGCATGGCTTTGTCCCGACTGATCACCAAAGTTGTGTCATCCCCACGGAAGCCGCTGAAGTAGTGCAGATTCACATACTTCGTTATCACCATTGCATCCAATCCCTTCTCTTCCATAAGAGCACGGATGGCCTGTAAACGACTATCTTTCATAACTAATCAACTCCTGACAATAAAAGTAGCCCTCCTCCTTAGAGAAAGGCTAAGGTCTTACTTTTTCAATTTGTAAATAATGGCTTCCAGCGCCGCCATATAGCTCTCAATGCCCAGTCCGCATATCTGCCCCATGGTCACCGGGGCCAGCACCGACATATGACGGAACTCTTCACGTTGATGGATATTGGATATATGAACCTCGATAAGCGGGACATCAATTGCAGCAATCGCATCTCGCAACGCAATACTGTAATGCGTAAAAGCAGCTGCATTGAAAATGATGTAATCGTAATGATGATTGGCTTCCTGCACCTTATCGACAAGACAGCCTTCATGATTAGACTGATAAAAGTCAATCGTAATTCCAGCTTCCTGCGCACGCGCTGTCATCATCCGTTCGATATCCTTGAGCGTTGTGCTGCCATAGATTTCCGGCTCACGGGTTCCCAACAGGTTGAGGTTAGGTCCATTGAGCACAAGGACTTTTGCCATCTGATTTCCTCCCGTCCGTTTTAGTAGCGGACATCAAAACGCTTCTCACCGTCGACAACCGGCCGTTCTTCGAGGCTGAAGCTTTCCACCTTGATGAAGTAATTGCCTTCCCTGATGAAACCTTCCAGTTTATCGATGGCTTCAGGTTCGCCCTGCAGTTCCATCTGGACGGTTCCATCCTCCATGTTTCTTATCCAGCCGGTAACATGAAGATCCATAGCATGCTGTTGAACAAACATACGAAAGCCGACACCCTGAACGCGGCCGGCAGCGGTACCAAAATAACGAATAGCCAAAATCAACACCACTTTCCAATTTTTTCATAGTATAAACAACATCTACTTCATCATATCATAAACTTATTCAACTTTACAATAAAAATTCAAAAATGTGAAACAGTACCGTGCATTTGTTACATCCCGGCGCAAAATCGTATAAGTTTCCACCTGCTTTTCCATCTTCATGCGCAAAATCATCTGATGAGACGGCGCCACCTCAATAT
>CALYVJ010000281.1 GCA_945494195.1 uncultured Selenomonas sp.
ACAAGGGAAATCGCAGATGATTATATATGGGATTATTAATCATTGGAGTCTTTTCTTTTGGGGGCTGAGCATTTATGGAAGCCCAGAAAGAGGAGGCTTTTATTTTTATGCAAGCACAAACAGGTCAGCCGACCTTCCTGGAACGGTTCTTTAAAATCCGGGAGAAACAGACAACCGTCAGGACAGAAATCCTGGCTGGTTTTACGACATTTATCGCTCTGTCATATATCATGTTCGTTAACCCGAACATTTTAGCTGATGCAGGGATTCCGAAAGAGGCAGCAATCGCTTCGACGATTTGGATTGCTGCACTTTCGACGATGGTTATGGGAGTTTTTGCTAATTATCCGGTAGCCTTAGCACCAGGTATGGGGTTAAATGCATTTTTTGCGTATTATGTTTGTGGTGTTTTGCATTTGCATTGGACTGTGGCATTAGGAGCTGTTTTCTTTTCTGGTGTTTTGTTTTTGATTTTGACGGTCAGCCATATTCGCCAGGCAATCATTAATGCTGTTCCGCAGAATCTGCGCGTAGCCATTGGTGTTGGTATCGGTTTGTTCATTGCTTTTATCGGCTTGAAGGGAACCGGACTTATCGTAAGTGACCCGGCAACATTTATTACGCTGGGACATGTGACGAATCCGACGACGGCCCTTTCCCTGTTTGGTCTTGTATGTACGGGTGCTCTTATGGCCCGCAATGTTCAAGGTTCCATTTTGATTGGCATCGTATTGACAACGCTGCTTTCTAT
Organism: uncultured Selenomonas sp.; assembly: GCA_945494195.1. Lineage (GTDB taxonomy): Bacteria > Bacillota > Negativicutes > Selenomonadales > Selenomonadaceae > Selenomonas_A. The sequence goes on from CALYVJ010000281.1 coordinate 752, forward strand.
GGCAATGGGCTATTCGCCAGTTCCTCATTCTTTTTCGGATGTCGTCAGCTCTTCAATGCCCCATATGGGAGAGACCTTTGGCAAGTTAGACATTGTCGGAGCATGGAATTACGGAATCGTTTCGATTATTTTCACTTTTACCGTTGTTGAGCTGTTCGACAACATGGGAACCCTGATTGGCCTTACGTCAAAGGCTAAGATGGTGAAACCGAATGGTGAGATTGAAAACATCGACCGAGCTTTGACTACGGATGCCGTGGGTACCATTTGCAGTTCAATTTTTGGTACTTCGACAGTTACTTCTTATATTGAAAGTGCTGCTGGTATTGCTGCTGGTGGTAAGACAGGTCTTACGGCGGTTACGATAGCGGTTCTCTTTCTGGTTTCGTTGCTGTTTGCCCCGCTGATTGGGTTGGTGCCGGGCTTTGCTACAGCTCCTCCGCTTATTTTGGTAGGGGCGCTGATGATGAGCGAAGTCGGCAAGATTAATTTCCAGGATTTCACAGATGGTTTGCCGGCATTTTTGACAATCATCATGATGCCTATGACATCTTCCATCGCGAATGGTTTTGCTTTTGGTTTTATCAGCTTCGCCTTTATCAAGACCTTGGGAGGGAAGTGGCGTGAAGTCAGCCCAATTATGTGGCTGGTCAGCATCGCGTTCCTCATCAATTTGTTTATGCGGTCATAATTGTTATAACTCCGTTGGGACTTCTCTTCCTGACGGAGTTTTTTGATTCCTCCGTCGACTTGCTGGGATTTTAAATAAATATGGCGAATTATATAATTAGCAAAATGCATTCAGATTCGGATATCAATATAGGGGGAAATATTATATGGGATTGAAGCAAAAGTTTGTGTTGTTGTCAGGAATTATGGGGGGCTGATGGCGGTAGTAGCGATTGTTGGTTATTGGATGGCCAGCAGGGAGCTGCAGCAGAGTGTGGATAGTGAACTCAGTGCTACCGTTTCCCGTGAAGCTATGGAGCTTGACGGTTGGCTGCGGGAAAAAAGGCTTTTGGTGTGGCTACGACAAACTACATGATCAGCTTGAATGGCAACTATGAAATCATGCATCGCAAGGAGACCTTGGGAACGACGATTACCGACAAGGAAATCCTTGAGATGGCTGGTGGGTTGGTTTCTATAACTGGTGAGAAAACTGAAGACCCAGATGGGAGAAATTAATACCTCGGTAGAAAAAGTATCCGCGGGGGCGAATAATATTGTGACGGCCGTGGATTCGATTGATACAATCAGCCGCAAAACTTCGGAGCATACGCAGGTGATTTCAGCTGCGGCAGAGGAACAATCGGCATCGAATGAAGAAATCGCAGTAGCCTCGCAGGCTTTGGCGAATATGGCCACGGATATGCAATCGGCAATCGGTAAGTTCAAGTTATAAGGATGGTTTTACAAACAGGCAATCGCTGGAGTTGCCTGTTTGTTTTTTATTGGAAAATGCAGGTGGAAAGGCAAGAGTTTTTGCTTGACATCATCTGGGGGCTATGATAAACTTTTCTACTGTAGATGCAGTTTGTGCGTCTATTGGGCTTATGCCCATCCCCAACCGCACAGCGGGGTTCCTAAATCAGCTGATGCGAATTCAGCTGTACCGTAGCTGGCGAGTAATCTATAGGGAGGTGTTTTTATGTACGCTATTATCAAAACTGGTGGCAAGCAGTACAAGGTTTCTGAGGGTGATGTAATCACGGTTGAGAAGCTGGCTGCTAACGAGGGGGAAGCTGTTGTTTTTGACGAAGTCCTGACGGTTGTCGAGGGCGCTGATGTCAAAGTCGGCAAACCGGTTGTTGAAGGTGCCAAAGTAACGGGTAAAGTCGAGGCTCAGGGCAAAGATAAGAAGATTCTTGTTTTCAAATACAAGGCTAAATCCAACTATCGCAAACGTCAGGGTCATCGCCAGCCGTTCACGAAGGTTGTTATCGAGAAAATCGAAGCTTAATGCATGATTGAGATTCGTGTTTTTACCAAATCAGATGGGAAGATAACTGGTTTTTCTGTCGCAGGCCATAGCGGCACGGCAGAGCGTGGCCAGGATATTGTCTGTGCGGGGGTGTCCTCGCTTACCCAGACAGCACTTTTAGGCTTGATGGAGTACCTGCATCGCGAAGTCGTTTATGATGTTGCGAGTGGAAAGCTCTTGGTAGAGCTTAAAGGTTCCCCGGATGATCTCACGGAAGCAATTTTGCAGTCGATGCTTCTAGGACTGATAGAGATTCAGAAGCTCAGTCCGGAGGCTGTTCGTATCCTGAAATAACGGAGGTGAATATGATGTTCGTTTTTGATTTACAGTTATTCGCTCATAAAAAGGGTGTTAGCTCCACGCGTAATGGCCGCGACAGCGAGTCCAAGCGCCTGGGCGTTAAGGAGCATGCTGGCACGGTCGTAACGGCTGGCAGCATCCTCGTCCGTCAGCGCGGTACGCATTTCCATCCGGGACACAATGTTGGTATCGGTAAGGATG
>CALYVJ010000282.1 GCA_945494195.1 uncultured Selenomonas sp.
TGATAATTTAGCAGAAGCCCCCATAAGTCAGATGAATCAATCTAACTTATGGGGGCTTCTGTATTTTATGTCAATGCAAAGGGATTTTTCCAGTCCCTTTTATGGTAAGATTTTATACCTTATTGTGTTTTGGAAGCACCAGCTCCACTGCGGCTGGGAGCCGTCTGTTCAGGAGCAGCTGGGGTGTTGCTTTCCGGTTTGCTGCTGGAATCGCGGCGGGAATTGTTCGATTCATTGCGTTCGCCGGCTTCATTGCTGCGGAGTTCGCTGCGGCGATTTTGCTTGGAAGAGCTATTGCTCTTGATATTGCCAATGGATTTGTCGCTGGCAGGAACTTCCCTAGCCGTGGACGGAATCGAGCGTTCGTATTCTTTGATGTCGTTTTCCATACGGGAACGGACCTTGGCACTCATATTGACACCGAGGGTTTCTGCAACGGTGGTACGGATCTTGTTGAGGTCCGGAATCCAGTAGCTTACGCCGTCAATGTAGAGTGGGCGGCCCGGAACCATGTCGGTTTTGAGGCCATTGCTCTTGGATTCTTTGAGGGTGCCGGCCAGCTCGAGCAACTGGCGGAAGGAAAGGTCGGTTTTAATGGAGCCCATAACTTCCCGGATGATGCCCGGTAGTTTAGGAATGACTGCTGGCGAGACCATCTTGTCGATGCAGGCTTTGATGAAATCCTGCTGGCGGCGGATACGTCCCAAGTCGCCCTCTTCATCGCGGTAGCGGACGTAGGTGATGGCTTTAGCTCCATCCATATGCTGCATACCCGGCTGGAAGTCAATCAGCAGGCCGCCATCGTCATCGTAGGGGTCTTCATAATGCATGCGTTTCGGAACATCAATATCAATACCGCCCAGTGCATCGATGATTTTGGCAAAGGACTTCGTGTTGATGATGACATAGTGTTCGATGTTGACACCGAGCAGATTTTCGACGGTATCCTGGGTGAGTTTTTCGTGGCCGTAAGCATAGGCCGCATTGACCTTGTCGAAGCCATGTCCCTTGATTTTGACGCGGGTGTCGCGGGGAACTGACAGCAGGGAAGCCTGTTTCTGTTTGGGGTCGACGGCAGCGATCATGAGCGTGTCGCTGCGGCCCACGTCGCCATCGCGTTCATCGACGCCCATGATCATGACCGTGGTCTTATCCTTGGCGGTCAACAGGCCGTCGTCAACGGCTTCTTCAATCGGTTTATCGAGCAGGCTGCTGTTGGCAAAAAGTGCTCCGCCAATGGCTGCTGCCGCGAAACAAAAAAACAGAAGAACCCATGGCCAGATGCGGCGCTTCTTCTGTGATCTGCGCGGTGGATATTTGAAATAATGCAAAAATCATACCTGCTTTTCTAATTTCCCATCAATGAAATAACGTAAGAAATATGCGTACATTAGCTATTATAAAGAGATATTTCGTAATGTGCAATTACATTTTTCCTATGATAGATATATCAACAAGTTTATAGGAAATATATGAAAAAAAGAAGGAAAAGTTTATGAAGAAGGGGAAATCGGCGGGGATGAGGTACTATTTTGTAAACCGTGTTTGGAAGGCTAAGTTATCCACATAAATAACAACTCGATCTTTAGGAAAAAAAACAAAATATGGAAATTCAGTGGAAAAGCAACCAAATATGTTGGGTTATCCACTGATTTATCCACATTATCCACAAGAAAAGCTGGAAAGTTTAGCCACATTATGCACATAACGGCTATATATTATAGAAGGAAAATGAATTTTGTGTCCTATGTTTGCCGGTGTTATCCACAGGTGTGGATTGTTTTGTGGATAACGAAAGATTGTTTGCTTTTTATTTGTGAGGAGGATTCTGCTGATCAGACGGCGAAATTATTCATACTATATCAAAGAATGAAAGGAGATGAGCCGCTTGGTGTCCGACGGAGAATTATTCTTCCGCTTGGTCTTGGCATGTGTGCTCGGTGGTGTTATTGGCTATGAGCGGCAGTCACGACGCAAATCAGCAGGGTTAAGGACCAATATGCTGGTTTGTCTCGGTTCCTGTCTGGTCATGCTCCTTTCACAGCAGCTGTACCGTGAGGTAGAGGGATTGACGAACGCAGATCCTGCGCGGTTGGCCGCTCAGGTGGTCAGCGGTATCGGTTTTTTGGGTGCTGGTGCCATCATGAAAGAGGGACTGACGGTTACCGGACTTACGACGGCGGCCTGCTTGTGGGTAGTAGCCGGAGTCGGCCTGGCGGCCGGAGCTGGTTATTATTCCGGGGCTCTTATTGCTACTGCCTTGGTCTTTGTGACTTTGGGAAGTTTGTCACGGCTGGATGAATGGGTAGATCATGAGAAGAATTTTTCTTTATCCATTTATACGGTGGACAAACCCGGTCAGGTCATGAAAATAAGTTCCTGCCTGGAGGATTTGCAACTGCGCATTCGCGGAATCAAACTCAAAGCGGATGAAGATGAAGTGGATTTGAGCGGGGAAAAGCTGCTCTACATCAACCTCGAGATTTACAACAAGCAGGGGGTCAAAGGGGGTGTCATCGTCGACGCGGTACGGCAGATCGATGGCGTACACAGTGTGGATATTTCCTGATCCTGTCAGCTGTATGGGTATCGGCTGGCTGGACAGGGTTCATTTTAGCAAAAGGAGAGATTGTTTATGTTAAACGAAGAAATCGTAGATACCATGATCCGTGCTGCGATGAAGGCAATGGACAACGCGTATGCACCGTACGGTGGTCATTCTGTGGGTGCATGTGTACTGGCTGCTGATGGCACACTTTATACTGGCGTAAACATCGAGAATGCTATTGGACGCTTGTCGGTGGCTGCTGCTGAGGTGGCTATGTACCGCGCTGTGGCTGATGGCAAGCGCGAGTTTGACGGGGTTCTGGTCATTTCGGATTTTGAACGTCCTTTTGTCCCCAATGGTGCTGTGTTGCAGCTCTTAGCGGAGTTTGATGTGCCAGAAGTCATCATGGCGAATATGAGTGGCAAGATTGAGCGGGCCGAGCTTAAGACACTGCTTCCTTACGCCCGCGAACCTATCGAAAATACTGCCCATGAGGATTAAGCTTCCGGGCCATTCTTTCGATAGAATAGGTAAGAGAAAGGATGGTGCGTGATGGGCGTGAATAACAGTATGGATGTTTTGGCGTCCTTGCAGGCGTTGGCGGCAAAGAAAAACAATGCTTCGGGCAGCAGCACTGCTGCCAAAGAGGGGCAGGCATCCTTTGCGGATGTCTGGAACCAGGTC
>CALYVJ010000283.1 GCA_945494195.1 uncultured Selenomonas sp.
TATGGAATGGTGGAACGGACCCGAAGGCGTGGTCAGGCGATGGGAGTATTTGACTATCTCGTTCAACCAAAGCCAGGAACCGATAAACTGTCATTCTATGCGGATTTGGCTAAAGCCGTCATAGATGGATTCCACGAAAGCCAACAGGGGAATACCCCCATCGGTCAAAGCACGCTGTTATCGCAGGATATGGGGCGGGAAAAACCGAAGACAAAATCTAAGCCTATTCAAGAACTGATTGAAGAGCAAGCTGCTACTGGACCTTTTCGCGTACAGGCACCGATTATCAAGCCAGTTCCTGCCCGTGAGGGTACCAGCATCCAAATTGTCGCTATCGGATCCTCTACCGGTGGGACAAGGGCACTCTCAGACATTTTGCCCTTGCTGAAGCCGCCGCTGCCAGCCATTATGATAGCGCAGCACATTCCGCCTGTTTTTTCGACCAGGTTAGCGGAACGACTTGACCGTGAATGTGTATTGACAGTCAAAGAAGCAGAAGATGGTGATATCGTAAGGCCCAACACCATTTATATTGCTCCTGGCCACAAGCACATGACGATACATCGGGCTGAGGGACGATTCAAAATCGAATGCCGTGCGGGACGGCCGGTTCATGGCGTTTGTCCCTCCGCTGATGTGTTGTTCCATTCTGTTGCCCAGGCGGCTGGTTATATTTCCATGGGGATTATCTTGACCGGCATGGGCTGCGATGGAGCAGAAGGCCTACTGGATATGCTTCGCTGCGGTGCCAGGACCATCGGGCAAGACCAATCATCCTCTGTGGTGTATGGAATGCCAAAGGCTGCTTACGAAATAGGAGCAGTTGAAAAACAGGTACCGTTAGAGAAGATTGCCGCGACGATTGAAGCAATCTGCCGTAATGTCGGCTGATATTGTGCGGATGTCATAAGGAGCTTAAAAATGAACGATACAAATAGGGGAAATCAAATTGCCCCAGCAATGAAACGTGAATACTTGGATGCCCTGCTGGCACTAGCGGAAGAATATACGGCTACTTATCGTATCAATCTGATGGATGGAACTATGGAATGCTTGTCATCAGTCGATGTCCTGGGAGATTGCACGGAAACGCAGGCTAATAAGGCTACGGGCTATGAAGAAGCCATGAAGGGCTATGTGGAGTCCAAGGTGCATCCGTTGGAGCAGTTGCGTGTCCGTGCGATGGCATCTTTGAGCGTTGTTCGCAAGAAATTAAAAGAAGAGCATTCCTATACGTTTCGATTCTCACTGTTGCTGGATGGGCAAGTACGTTTTGGTGAGATGAAATTTGTAGGAGTAGATCTCGTCGAAGGGGAGGCAAGTGTCGTCGTCCTGGGGATACGTCTACGCGACCAAGATATTGCCACTACTATTGTCAATAAACAATTGATCAAAGAATATGACGCCGTTTATTTTTGTGATTTGAATGCAGGTCATGTTCGCATTTTCCGGGCACCAGAGGGGCTTGAAGAAAAAAATGGCACAACAGTCTCGTACCAGGCGATCATGGATAAGATTATCACGCGGGTAAAACCCAAATATCAGGAAGTCTGGAAGAATCTGGCAAACCCGTTATTTGTCAAGGATTTTATTGGCGGAAGTCAGCGCCGTGAGTATATTTACGAACTAACCGAAAAGGACAACACTTGGCGCCGGGCACTTTTTCAGGTTCATGACCGCGGAGAAGATGGTAAGGCTACCCGCATCATCCTGTCCTTTATCGGTATTGATTATAATCAGGCGAAAGAGCTTGAAATGACAAAGCTAATCAACGAGCAAAATCATGAACTTGCCTTACAGCATGAACAATTAGAATTAGCCTTACAACAGGCCAATGCAGCGAATCAGGCCAAAACAGACTTTTTGACCAATATGTCACATGATATCCGGACACCGATGAACGCTATTATGGGTTATACTGCCTTGGCCGCTGCGCATATTGAAGAGGTAGGTCGCGTACGAGAATATCTAGATAAGATTGCTACGGCGAGCAATCATCTGCTGTCGTTGATAAACGATGTACTTGATATGAGCCGTATCGAAAGCGGGCGTATGAATCTAGGCGAAACGGAGACCGACTTAGGCGAGGTAGTAAAAGAAATACACAACATCTTGCAATTGGACGTACAGGCACATCAGCTCGAGTTTACCGTGGATATGGATGCGATAAAGAACACCCGGATTATGTGCGATTATTTGCGCCTCAAACAAGTGCTTTTGAATTGCCTGTCCAACTCGGTCAAATTTACTAAGCCCGGCGGGAAAGTGGCTTTAGAAATTTCCCAGCATGCACAGGCCCCAGCAGGTTATGCTAGTTTCACCTTTTCCGTTCGCGATACAGGCATTGGCATGGACCCGAAATTCCTCTCGCATCTTTTTGAGCCTTTTACCCGCGAACGTACCAGCACGGTCAGCAAGACGGAAGGTACTGGGCTTGGCATGGCCATCGTTAAGAATATCGTCGATATGATGGGCGGCGATATTTCCGTATGGAGCGAGCTGGGAACTGGAACGGAAATCACCATGAATTTCCTCTTTCGGCTGGTGGACGAATCTCAGCCAACTGGAAGTCCGGCGGACGATGAAATCATTGTGCCAGTAGGCAGTAAAATCAATGAGGCCTATATCGAAATGCCCACCATGGGGAGTAACAAGCTCGATAATAGCAGCGAAGTCTTGAACCGGGAGAAGATTCAAGGGCGTGTACTGCTGGTCGAAGACAACGAAATCAATGCTGAGATTGTCTTTGCCTTGCTTGAGGGAACCGGCATTGAGTTGGAACTTGCTACCAATGGTGCTGAGGCTGTCGATATGGTAACCAATGCAAGGGATTATGGATATGGATTGATTTTGATGGACTTGCAAATGCCGGTCATGAATGGGCTGGAGGCTACGAAAGTGATTCGGTCTATGAAATCGGAATGGACAAAGACCGTGCCAATTGTTGCCATGACGGCCAATGCTTTTGACGAAGATCGTAAGGCGGCCAGAGAAAGCGGAATGAATGACTATATCTTAAAACCTATTGACTTGCCAAGTCTTTTCAAAAAGCTCCATGAATATCTGGACTAAAAAAGAACTCACTTCTCAAAAAGGAGAAGTGAGTTCTTTTTATATCAGGCCTGAGCCAATTCGTCGTTTTCGTCATAAAACGGCGGATGTGCAACAGCCAGCTTCGAGAAGTCGATTTTCG
>CALYVJ010000284.1 GCA_945494195.1 uncultured Selenomonas sp.
CGAAAATCTTACTGACGTCGCTTTCTTCCATGGCGAGGAAGAGGCGGATGATCTCTTTGCGTATATCCGGCGTGAATTCGCAGTTCTTGTTCCCCATGTTCTTGCGCAGGGGCGATTTCATCTGCGTCGCATCGATGAGCTGGATTTTGCCTTTCCGACGGGCTTCTTTCTTATTGGACAGGACCCAGATGTACGTGCCAATGCCCGTGTTGTAGAACATGTTATCCGGCAGGGCGATAATGGCTTCCACCAAGTCGCTTTCCATCAGATAGCGGCGGGCGTTGCTCTCACCGCTGCCGGCGTCACCAGTGAACAGAGACGAACCGTTATGGACTTCGATGATACGGCTGCCCAGTTCGGTATCGGTCTTCATCTTAGATACGTTATTGAGGAGGAATAAGAGCTGCCCGTCGCTGGTGCGGGGGATCATCTTCAGCAGGTCCCCGCCCGGCAGGTAGGTGTTGAAACGGGTATCGAGGATTTCATTTTTGCCTCCCAGCTTGTCGGCATCGGTCTTCCAACTCTTTCCATAAGGTGGATTGGAGAGCATGAAGTCGAATTGCCGCGACGGGTTCCCGTCCAGAGACAGGGTCGAGCCATAGGCAATGTGTTCGGCTTCCTCGCCGTCCCCTTTCAGCAGCATATCAGCCTTGCAGATGGCATAGGTTTCCGGGTTGATTTCCTGACCAAACAAGTGAATAGAAACTTTTTTCCCCTGTTTAGCCGCCAGTTTCAGGAGACGCGCCTGGGCCACTGTGAGCATCCCGCCGGTCCCGCAGGCTCCGTCTCAAAGGTGTCTGTATTTGATACAATCGAACGATAGCAGGGATTTTGAACACCCCCGTGTTCACTTCAATCGTTGTTGTACTGATTGGCTATCTTCTTGAGCAGAAGTGCTTTTTCCATGAACCAGTCAAAGTAGTTTTTATATTCTTTTCTATCAAACGCCGCATCAAGCTCCTTGGTCAAAAGCATACGTCCATCTTTTTCACCTTCTGACCACTCAATGGAAGCGCCTAATTCCTTTTCTATCGTATCTTGATTATCTTTCAGCTGCCTATACCAATCCTTCCCCTTGGCAACATACAAGCCCGCTGTCGCCCGATGGCGGGATGTGTTGATTGTAAATTCTACCACCACAGACGATACGCCGGTACTCAGGTTGTACCAATTGGTCGCGAAAGCCTTTCTGCATGAGAAGCTCTTGCTGAACTTACTGTCTTTATCGAAGGCATAATCACAGAACTGCTGCCAAAAGTTCAATTGGAATTTCCGCAGTGGCGTCAAGGTTTCTGCAGCTTTTACCGTTTTTGCCCATTCGTTGGGACGTTCTACAACATTAAACCGTGGTGCCGGCAATGAATCCCCAATGCGCCAGAGTTCAATTTCAATCAGGAAAAAACCAATATTTTCATCCGTATGCTGATTCAGCCATCCGATAGCCTGTTCATGCTCATCACGAGCCCTTTTGACAATCCAGACTATAATTTCAGCGTCTTTCCCTGCCGCATACATAATGATTTTTCCCAAATGATCATGGTCGGTATCTTCCAGCTGATTCTCGATGATAATCCCACGGGAACTCCCGCTTTCGCGGGCGTAGATGTCTACACTGAAACTTCCTACTGGAGATTCCGTTTTCTCAAGCTCCAGGTCAATTTCAATGGCATCACTCAGCTGTTCCAGATTTTCTTTTTGGGCAAGCCATTTTGAAAAATCCTGTTCCTCATGCGGCCAGATAGACCGCAAGTCATCAATCCGTTTCATGCACCCTAGTTTTTCCATATATGTCACTTCACTTCCCGATGCTTTAGAAATGCTTCTCCTCTGCCGCCTTGAAATTATAGACTGGTTTCATCACGTCGATAACGTCCACGGTGTCACCGATGACATCCAAGATATCATCAAGGGATTTATAGGCCATAGGAGCTTCGTCGATGGTGCCTTCGTTTACCGATGTCGTATATATGCCTGCCATCTCCTGCTGGTATTCCTTGAGGGAAAGCTCTTTGATTGCCTGTGTACGGGACATGATGCGGCCTGCGCCGTGCGGGGCAGAGTAATTCCATTCAGCATTGCCTTTGCCAATGGCCAGGATGCTTCCGTCACGCATGTTGATGGGAATAAGGACCTTTTCACCCTTATGTGCGGCGATGGCTCCTTTTCTGAGGATCATCTCATCGACATCGATGTAGTTGTGGATGGTATGGAAGGCTTCGCCGGGCTGAAGGCCAGCTCTTTCCAGCAGTTTTTTGGCAATCTGCTCCCGGTTCAGTCTAGCAAACTGCTGGCAAAGAGCCACATCATGCAGATACTGCCTCAGGTATTTTCCGGAGACAAAGCAAAGATCTTCCGGCAGCTTTTCCCTGCGTTGTTCTGACTTCGCCTGCTGGATGGCCTCCTGGATCTCTTTTTGCCGTCCTGCCGCCTTGTATTCTGCTATGATATGCTAGAGCCGTTCTTCCAGTGTTTCATCATGGGCATTCAGCTCAACGGCCATGCGCTGATAAATCTCCGCCACCTGTTTTCCCAGGTTCCGGCTTCCTGTATGGATGACGAGATAATGTCGGCCATCATGGGTTTTATCGACCTCGATGAAATGATTCCCGCCGCCCAGAGTGCCGATACTGCAGGCAATCCAGGACAGATTCTTCAGCTTGTCATAGCAGTAGAGTTGCTGCAAATCAAAGTCAGCCTGCTTCTCGAGCCAGACATTCATCCCGGAAGGCACGATGTAAGCCGCTTCATCGAGTCTGGCAAAATCAATCGGCTGCTTGTCAAGAGCAATCGTATACATGCCACAGCCGATGTCCACGCCGACGATGTTCGGTACTGCCTTGTCTGTGATTGTCATCGTCGTACCAATCGTACAGCCTTTCCCGGCATGGACGTCCGGCATAATCCGCACCCGGCTCCCCTTCGTCAGCTCATAGCTGCACATGCGGCGGATTTGTTCCCTCGCTTTCTCATCGATACTCTTGGCATACGATATTGCCGTTGTAACTGTTCCTTCAATCCGTTCCATTGTCGCTTCACCTGCCGTCCCTGAGTTCCATAATTTTCTACTATTATACAACAGTTTACAGCTTTTAAGCCGCTTGCTCATCGCCCCAAGCCAATGCTTGCA
>CALYVJ010000285.1 GCA_945494195.1 uncultured Selenomonas sp.
AAAAGAACTAGCAAAGGCAAGCTGCAGCACCGTCAGGGAGGCTGTGGCAAAGGCTTGGCTAAGGGAAGCCAGCTGTTCTCGTTGGCGGCTTTCCTGTCGGAAAATCCTTAGCATTACCATGCCCCGCAGCAGCTCGTGAAAGCCGTTGGTCAAAGTTTCCAAGTGATGCCATTCCCGCTGGCTGGCTTTTTTTGTTGCCTGTCCGATGAGATAGAGCAGAAACGGAGCGATGGGCAGGGTGAGGGCAAACAGGAGAGCGGTGAGCGGGTCTATGACCAGCGTGGCCGCGAGCAGAAGCGGTAAGCGTATCAAAAGGGCAGTCAATAAGGGGAACACTTTGGTAAATAGATTGTCCAGCGCGTCAACTGTTTCCACGGCCAGCAGGGAGTGATCGCGGACTGCCGCTGGCTGGTATGGCAGTTGTTGATGAAGGTGTAAACGGTATTTTTTCCGCATATCGGCGGATATTTTTTTTAAGAATGTTTGTTGCTGATAGTTTATCCAGGAGCGAAGGCAAAGCATAAGAAACAGCGCCAGTAGAACTGGCGCCGTTTCGGCCATGTGCGTGATGTCTTTAGCATAAAAATGGTTCAAAAGCCCGGTGAAATCCTTGGCAATGGCTAGAATGAGCAGGCTGGCGGCCAGCTCATAGCAGACTGGGAATACGAAGGCTTTCTTGGGCAGCTGCAAAAGCTGCTTGAGTAGTTGGTTGGTCATAATTCGTTACCTGTATAAACAGAAAATCAATGGGTCTCTTCGCAATCTTTGGCAGATATTCGCTGGCGAAAAATCCAATAGGTCCAGCCTTGATAAATCAGTACAATGGGGACTAGAACCGCAGCGGCTATGGTCATGATTCCCAGGGTATACGGGGTAGAGGCGGCATTGTAAATGGTGAGGCTCCAATCTGGATTGAGACTGGAAACCATGAGCCGCGGGAAGAGCCCCGCAAAGAAGGCCAGCGTGTTGGCGACAATCGCCAACGAACTCAGGACAAAGCTGCTTTTGTAATGACCACTAAACATCTGGCGGTATCCCAGAAGGAAGAAAAATCCAGCAGCCAGTAAGGCGGAGCTGCCTATAATGCTGTGGAACAAATCGGTTTTCCAGAGAGTCATAAGTAGGCAGAAAATGAAGGCGATAATGGCAAAGCCACCCGTGCGCTGAGCGAACAGCTGGGCTTTTTTGATAAGGCCGGCATTGGCCAGCCGCTGGGTGAGGAAGGCCGCGCCATGGAAGGTGAAGACCAGCAGGAAGGTGATGCCGCCGATGATGCTGTAAGGGGTCAGAAGGTCCAGAAAGCCGCCGGTATAAATCATCTTCTCGTTGATGGGAAGGCCCTGGATGAGGTCGATGACGGCCACACCCCAGAGAAATGCCGGGATGGCACTGCCAAAGCAAATGGCACCATCCCAGAAGCGGCGCCAGCAGAGGCTGGTGTGCCGTCCGCGGAGCTCAAAGGCAACGCCGCGCAGGATAAGAGCTACCAGCATTAGGAAAAGTGCCAGGTAAAAGGTGGAAAACATGGTGGCATAGACATGGGGAAAGGCGGCAAAAAGTGCACCACCGGCGGTAATCATCCAGACTTCGTTGCCATCCCATACCGGAGCAATGGTGTGCAGCACCTGGGTGCGTTCCTCATCCCTGGAGCTAAGGAAAGGCAGCAGAGTCCCTACACCGTAATCAAATCCTTCCAGGAAGAAGAAGCCGGTAAAAAGAACCGTAATCAGTATGAACCAAATAACTTGAAGTTCCATCATACATTCCTCCCTTCATCGGGAATCGAGGTGGTTTGGATATGGCGGAACGCAATATAGAGTGCCGCCAGAATGAGCAGCAGATAGAGTACCGTGAAGCCAATGAGGGTGAGCCATACCGAACAAGCCGTAAGATTCGGCGAGACGGCTTCGGCAGTGCGTTGGAGCCCTACGACAATCCATGGCTGCCGGCCGGCTTCGGTGATGAACCAACCCGTGGAATTGGCAAGGAAGGGCAAAGGAAGCAGGAAGGGGAGGAGTTTTAGCAGCAGCGGGAAGGAAAGAATACGTCCCTTCACTGCCAGCAGCGTGGTCACGAGGGCCAGCAGCAGCATCAAGCCGCCAGCTCCCACCATGATGCGGAAACTCCAGAACAGGGCTGGTACGTCCGGACGATAATCTCCGGGACCGTATTTTGCCTGATATTTTTTTTGGAGTGCATTGATGCCCTGGACTTCACCACTGGGCTTATTGTAGAGCATAAAGGAAAAAACGCCGGGAATGGCCAGTTCTGTATCGTTGCGGGATTTATCCATATTGATATCGGCGGCGATGGCAAAGGGCGCTGGATCCGCCGTTTCCCACAGGGCTTCGATCGAGGAAAGCTTCATGGGATTAGCAGTGGCCAAATATTGCGTATGCATGTGGCCGCTCCCCATAACGCCGAGAATACCGATGGCCATGAAGATGGCACCGCCTTTTATGGACTGCGTGAATGCATAACGGGAGGCTTCATCGTGGAGCAGTTTCCAAGCCGATATTGCCAGCACGACAAAACCACCGGTGCTGATACCTGCGAAGAGGGCATGGGAATATTCTCCGGCGACATAGGGATTGGTGACAAGGGCCAGAAAATCGGTCATGACGGCCCGGCCGTTCTCGATGGCAAAGCCAGCAGGATGTTGCATGAAGCTGTTGGCAACGAGAATCCAGAAAGCGGAAAGGTTGCTGCCGATGGCGACAATCCAGATGCAGGTACAGTGCAGTTTTTCCGAGAGCTTGTTCCAGCCAAAGACCCAGATTCCGAGGAAGGTGGATTCCAGGAAGAAGGCCGTAAGTGCTTCAAGAGCCAGTGGTGCCCCGAAGATATCGCCCATGAAGCGGGAATACTCGGACCAGTTCATGCCAAAGTGAAATTCCTGAACGATACCGGTGACTACACCTAGGGCAAAGTTGATGAGGAATATGGTGCCAAAGAAGCGTACCAAGCGCTTGCTGGTAGCTTTCCATTGGGGGCGTTTGGTGGTGACGTAACAGGTTTCGAGCAGTGCGACGAAAATCGATAGGCCCAAGGTGATGGGAACAAACAGAAAATGATACGTCGTGGTGATGGCTATCTGCCATCGGGATA
>CALYVJ010000286.1 GCA_945494195.1 uncultured Selenomonas sp.
CAGCGCCCGGTTCAACAACCGGTTCAGCAGTCGATGCCGCAACAGCCGTATCAACAGCCATACCAGCAGCCTTATCAGGCTCCGGCTAAATCCCAGAGCGATAACCCTATGATTATTGGGGTGTTGGTTTTGGTGATCCTGATTTTAGGAGTAGGTGTGGGCTATTATATGTATACGAATGCAGGCGATAACGGGCAGGCAAATTACTCCAAAATCGAGAAGCAGGCACCGGGAAGCTCCGGTGGGACTGAAAAAGAGCAGCCAGCACCGGCAGGCGCAAATCTTAATGAGTTGGTACGGGAAAAAGATTCGATTGATACCGCGATTGGCGAATTGGCCAATCGTATCAATTCTCATTTGAGCAGCCACTCCAGTTTTCGTGGTTATGATGGACTGAAGAATGATGCCAAAGCGATTATTGACCGAGCCAATAGTGCCAAGGACCGCTTGAATGGCATGAATGCCGCTGACAATGCCAAGAAAGAAGCGCTGATGAACCTGTTCTCTTTGGAGATTGATCGTGCGCAGGGGCTTTACAAGGGAATCGTGGACAATCAGAATGGCGGTGACTATTCTTTAGGCTTCCAGCAGGGAACGAAGGCCTCGTATTCCTTTGATGCCGCAAATTCCAGTTTCAACGCGAATTACAAATAAGCGAGGCAGAATATGAGGAAGGGTAAAATTTTATGGACCATATCCTTGCTGCTGGCCTTCTGGGGGATGATTGCTGCAGGTTGTGGACTGTTGGGAGAAAATAAAAAGGCACAGGAAGGAATGGCTTCCGTTGCGACAGCGGGTACTCCGCTGGAAGTCCAAGAGACCGAGCATAAGCCTGCTGGCAGAGAGCAGCGGCTGCAGCTGGAATCCTCCCTGCGCGAGCTGATGGATAAAGATTCCGCGAAGTATCAGGTTTATGTTTTTCTTCCCCAGTGGGACGAGCCGCTGATAATGGGAGAAGAGCCGCAGTCTTCGGCCAGCATCATCAAGATTTTTATCCTGGGGACGGCGTATGAACTGGCGGAACATGGCCAGCTCAATCTCAATCAGCAGGTTACCGTCCATCAAGCGGATATGGTAGGCGGAGCTGGTGTCATAAACGGCAGAAGCGGCGAACTGGTCTATACTGTGCGGGAGCTGCTCAAACTGATGATAACGGAGAGTGATAATACAGCTACCAACGTGTTGATGGATAACATCGGGGTGCCAAGAATCCGTGATTTCATGAAGGAGCATGGATTTAATGACTCTGTGCTTCAGCGCAAAATGATGGATTTTGAAGCATTGCGGGCTGGAAAGGATAATTTCACTACCGCTGCTGATGTAGGATGTTTTTTCCGCTTGCTGCGGGAACATAAGTTAGTCAGCGAGCGTGCGGACCGTGAAATGATTGCAATCTTGTTTGGACAGACGGATATGGAATGTTTCCCGCAGGCATTGCCGCAGGCAAAAATTGCGCACAAGACCGGTGAACTGTCTGGTGTTTATCACGATACCGGGATTATTTATGAAGCCGGCGACAGCTATGTGCTCTGCATCATGAGTGTTGACAGCCGTGGCCGTGGCAATACGATTTCCACAATGCGCGATATGGCGAAGGTAGTAGATTCCATGTTTCGGCAATAAACATTTTGTATGGAAATGACATGAGGCCGATTATGTAGTGGATTGTGAAATCATAATTCGAATAGGGAAATGAAAAGATGCGATGTTTTTTGTTTTATAAGTTTTTCAATGGTAGTATACAGCGTATATTTAGAAAAATAGCAGGATTCTGATAAACTTTTACCGAAAATAGCAATTGAATCAGAAAAATAAGCAGACGCTGCCGCCAATGGCTGGAAAAGGAAAATTCGTTCAGGAGGTACGAAAGTGGGGACTCGGGATGAAGAGAATATTGTTTTGGGGGAGTGCGTTGTTTTTTGGGGGGGGCCTGTATGGCCGCAAGTATAATGATATTCCCAAAACAAGTAGTAAAAGAAGACGTGATATCGATGCCTGTTGATACGACTGCATACAAGTCTACCTCAGTGGCAACGAAGACGACAGGGGGAAATGATGTGGAGGCATTTCTCTCTTCGAAAGCAGATAGGTTTGATAAGGAAGAGCGAATGGAAATAGTAGTGCAATGGGCGATGGCTATGGCGGATGATTCGAGTCATGGATATTCACAAGGTGCAGAAAATGCAACGGAAAGTTACCCCTACACAGGTTCGCGGGAAGGGCCTGATTACGATTGTGCATCGCTTATATATCACGCATTAAACCATGCTGGCTTTGCAATCATCGAAGCTTGGCAGCACAATCCTGATTATTACCGATTATATAATGGTAGGCAAGAAACTGGTGATGCTGATACGATTTGGCCGGATTTGCAGAAAATTGGTGGTTTTTCGTGTTATTCATGGGAAAATGTCGAACAAGATTTGAAGCGAGGGGATATTCTCTGCCGACCGGATACGCATGTAGCTATTTATATTGGTGATGGTAGGACGGTCGAGGCGAGAGGAGTAAACAATCCACGTGGGGGCAGTTGGAAAACTGGTGATCAAGGGGGGGGGGGAGTTGATTACTATAATGCATATGGACGTGACTGGACAGAAGTTTATCGTTATACGGGGAAATGAGAGGGGGAGAAAAATATGGAAAGAAAATGTATAAAGTGTGGACAGAGCTTAAAGCTTGAGGCTGAGTTTTGCTCGGAATGTGGTGCGAAACAACCGAAAATGATTCAGTGCCCAAAGTGTGGAAGGGGATATGAAGAGGGGATAGCTTTTTGCAGTGAGTGCGGTACGAAATTAGGAAAGACAGGTGGTGAAGGAGAAAAAACAATACCAGCTGTGAGAATGGAGTTAACGAATAATTCTGCGAATACAACGAGAACATCAGAACAGTCTTCTGCTGGACAAAGTTTTGATACGGCGGCAGATAATCTTTCAAAAGCAGCTGGTGGAAGAGGACGGCTCTTGGCTATTATGGGCGGCATTATTGTGGTATTACTGGTTATAATCATAGGAATGAATTTTAGCGGGAAAAGTTGATCGGTTTCTTCTAATAATATACTCAAACTTCGCAGGTAAAAATCCCCTGCACCCCTTGAAAGTCCAGGCT
>CALYVJ010000287.1 GCA_945494195.1 uncultured Selenomonas sp.
CGGCGACTTACCTCGAATACGAACTGGGGACTACTCCCCTGCAAACTGTAATTTTATGGCAAAATGGCCCGCTGACTTTGGTGTGTCAGCGGGCCATTATTTTATTTTTCATTTAGAAGGAACGGACGCAGTTCTTCTTCGTTGGGGGTGATGTATAGTGTCTTTTGGTTGGTGAAGATGACAAAGCCTGGCTTGCTGCCGGAGGGCTTTTTGACGTAGCGGATTTCGGTGTAGTCGACGGGGACTTTGGATGAGCCCTGGGCTTTGCTGAAGTGGGCGGCAAGGCTCGCGCAGAGCAGGATGGTTTCCTCGCTTACAGGAGCGCCGCCGTTGCGCAGGATGACGTGGGAGCCTGGGATGTTCTGCGTGTGGAACCAGGTGTCGTTGAAGCTGGCGGTCTTGCAGGTCAACTTGTCGTTCTGGTAGTTGTTCTTGCCGATGAAGAGGTCAAAACCGTCCGGCGTCTGGAAGTGGAACGGATGCGAAGGCTTGTCGTTGTTCTTGCGCTTTAGTTTTTCGCGCAGGTAGCCGCTTTCCACGAGCTCGTTGTGGATTTCGGCAATCTCGCCAAGGCTTTCGGAGGCCAGCAGGGAGGCCTCGATACTCTCAAGGTATGTGATATTGTCTTCGCATTCGCGGCGCTGGACGCGCAGGAGTTCCTGGGCGCGTTTGAGCTTGTCGTATTTCTTGTAGCAGGCCTGCATGTTTTGGATGATCGTATAGCGCTGGTCCAAAGGGATCGTGATGGTCTCGCCGGTCTCGCTGTAGATGTTGGCGACGGTGATTTCGCTGTCGACATGGTCCTGGAACTGGTACTGATAGGTCATGAGGTTGTCGCCGCGAATCTTGTATTCCTCGGCATTTTCGGCAGCCGCGATTTCCTCGTCGAGTTTCACGAGTTTGTTTTCGGCACGGTTCAGCTCCTTCTTGACCAGTTTTTTGAACCGGTCCTTGTCGGGCAGGACGTAGTTTCCGGCAAGCTGGTCGGCCTTTTCGAGCATGGCGCTGATGGTGGGGTAGGCAAGACTGGTGCCGCTGGCCAGATAGTGGAGCGGGAAGGAGCTCATAGCCAGGATCTTCTTGTTTTCATCGATCACAAGAACGGGCTGGGCTTTTTCGTCGCTGGCGGCGGCGCGGATTTCCAGGAGGGCATCGCGGATGGCCGTGAAGTCAACGGCTTCGAGGGTGCCAATGCGGGTGCTGGGGGCAAGGCCGGCGGAGAAACAGGTCTCCTTGGCTGACACGGGGCCAAAGCCCATGCAGGCAGAGAGCAGGGCCTTGTCGAGCCGCTGCTCGCCATCCTTCTGGATGCTGGCGATGATGTCGTCAAGGTCCGCAGTGAAGAGGTCGAGCTTATCCTGCCCCGGGGGCAGCTCGTAGGCATCGCCGGGCAGGACCGTGCGCACGCGGCTGCTGTTGGCGCCGATCTTGCGCAAGGCATCGATGATGGTGCCGTCCTGCACGAGGATGATGTTGCTGTACTTGCCCATGAGTTCCATGACGAGGGTCTTGGTGACTATCTTGCCGCCAGCGGCCAGCGAATCCACGTCCATGAGCAGCAGGCGGTCGAGGCAATGCTGGCGGATGGCAGCGATGCGTCCCGTTTCCAGCTGCTTGCGCAGTACCATGCAGAAGACAGGAGGTTCGGGCGGGTTCTCGAGATTGCGCTCCAGAAGATGTGCCGAAGGATTCTGCGAGTTGATGGAGATATGCAGCAGGTAATTCTGCCCTGGCTGTCGAATCGACAGAATGATAGATTGTTTATTGGGCTGGGTGATTTTATCGATGCGCCCGCCGGCGAGCGTTGCGTTGAGCTCCCGGGCGAGGGCATGCATGGAAAAGCCGTCAAGACTCATGATGATGCTCCTTTATAAATCGTAGGGTATAACTTCTAAATTATATCATTATTGGCAGGGTGGAGCAATTCGCAGGAGGCAATTTACACTTGTGCCCTTGCATAAGATAACGAAAACCAATATAATATGATAATGAGTAACTGGAATTAGGAGGCTATGTTCGATGAAATTTACGAAATGGCAGGGGTGCGGCAATGATTTTGTGCTTTTGGACTGCCGCGAGCAGGAGCCCGATGACTATGCGAAACTTTCCCAGAAAGTTTGTGATCGCCATTATGGTATTGGCGCGGATGGTATTCTCGTCGTTTTGCCATCGGATAAAGCGGATTTCCGCATGCGCATCTTCAATACGGATGGCAGTGAGGCGGAGATGTGCGGCAACGGCATTCGTTGCTTTGCCCGCTATCTTTACGACTATAAATTGACCAGCAAGACCGAGTTCACGGTGGAGACGGGGGCTGGTATCCTCGTGCCGAAGATCATCCTTGCAGGGGATGAAGTGACTGGCGTCCAGGTGGATATGGGCGAGCCCCATCTTCTGGGCGAGGAAGTCCCCGTTCTGGGTTTCGATGGCAGGAAGGTCATTGCCGAGCCGATTACGGTGGCCGGCACGACCTATGCGATGACAGCGGTCTCGATGGGCAATCCCCATTGCGTCGTCTTTGTGGATGATGCAGAAAAATTCCCGATTGAGGAGCTGGGCACGCAGTTTGAGCATCATGCGCTGTTCCCGCGCAAGACGAATACGGAGTTCGTCGAGGTCAAGGACCGCAGCCATGTGCGCATGCGCGTCTGGGAGCGCGGAGCGGCAATCACGCTGGCCTGTGGCACGGGGTCCTGCGCCACGGTTGTGGCCGGTGTACTTAACGATAAAATCGATCGTAAGGCCGAAGTTCAGCTCGATGGTGGCAAATTGCTGGTTGAGTGGGCGGAGAATAATCACGTATTCATGACGGGTCCCGCAGAATTGGTATTCACGGGGACCTTTTCCGAATAATGGCTTGAGGAAAGAGGCGGCTTTATGCTAAAAAGCATGACGGGATTTGGTGCGGCATTTGCTGAAACGGAGGATTATAAAGTATCGGTAGAGGTAAAGGCTGTAAATCAGCGATTCCTGGAAATCAATTTTCATATGGGGCGTCAGTTAAATGCCTGGGAAGATGTGCTGCGGAAAGCCATCAAGAAAGTTGTGGCCCGCGGTAAGATGGATGTATTCATCAATTATGTCGACAAGCGC
>CALYVJ010000288.1 GCA_945494195.1 uncultured Selenomonas sp.
AAAAAGAGGTTTATGGCCATGTAGATATTGATATGCTGGCAGGTCCCAGTGAAATTCTCATCGTTGCCGATAAGACGGCAGATCCTGTTTATACGGCGGCGGATATGCTGAGCCAAGCCGAACATGATCCGCTGGCTTCCAGCATTGTTATTACGGATGATGAAGAATTGGCGAATCAGGTGGCAGCCGAAGCAGAAAAACAGCTCGCTGAGCTGCCGCGCCGTGAGATTGCCCAGGCATCTATCGACCGCAATGGACTTATAGTCATTGCCGAGGACATGATGCAGGCTATGCGGTTTGCCAATGTATCGGCTCCGGAACACATGGAGCTGCTGACGGCAGACCCATTCCAGCTTCTTCCGTATGTCCGCCATGCGGGAGCTGTATTCCTTGGGGCATATTCGCCGGAACCCCTTGGCGATTATTTCGCCGGCCCGAACCACGTACTGCCAACCGGTGGTACGGCGCGCTACTATAGCGTACTTAACGTAGAAACGTTTATGAAACGTACGAGCATCATATCGTACACGCAGCCTGCTCTTCAGGCAGTCAGTGAGGATATCATCCGTCTGGCGGAAACTGAGGGCTTGCAGGCACATGCTAATGCAATCCGTTTGAGGAGGAAATAAAACCTTATGTTGAAATACCGTACTGGACTTAAAGATATGCCATCTTATGATGTGGTGAAGCGTGACTGGGAAATCAAGGTCAATGCCAACGAGTGCAATATGAATTTGCCGCCGATGGTGGAGGACCGTCTGATGGGACGCCTTTCGCGGGTAGCTTATAACCGTTATCCCAACGAAGAGTACGATGCTCTGCGGGAGCAGATCGCCGACAATCATAAGCTGGAGATTGAAAACGTCCTGATTGGCAGTGGCTCCAGTGAAATCATCGAAAAACTGTTTTACTGCTTCGGTGGAACGAAGGCGAAAAAAATCGTTTACCCAGAGCCCTCTTTTTCGATGTACCGTATTTATGCTAAAGCTGCGCAGGCCCTCGGCGTACCAGTTTCCCTTGAGGCGGATTATTCCCTTGATGTAGCCAAATTTGTCGCTGCCGTTAACGACCATAAGGCCTCCCTGGCGGTTATCTGCAATCCGAATAATCCGACGGGAACGGGGTATTCGGTCAGTGATATTGAGTTTATCGCGCAAAATATTCCGGCAAATTGTGCCCTGCTTATCGATGAAGCTTATATGGAATTTTATGGGCGCACATCCGTTGGCCTCCTGAAAAAATATCCAAATCTCATCATTGCCCGTACCTTCTCAAAGGCCTATGGACTGGCTGCTGTCCGGGTGGGGTATATGCTGGCTGGCAAAGATATCGTCTCGATGATTGAAAAATCCTATATGCCCTATCATATGAATGTCCTGTCGCTGGCGACGGCCGATATCGTTTACCAGATGCGCCATGAGTATGTGCCCCGCATACAGATGATGATTGCTGAGCGCAAGCGCATGAGTACGGAGCTTGATAAACTGCCCGGTGTTACGGTCTATCCGTCGGAAACCAACTTTGTGCTGATAAAATACGCCAAGGCTAAAGAGCTTAATGAATATCTTGAAAGTAAGGGGATTGGTGTCCGTTGCTTTGGCGATGCTCCGGGCCTGAAAAATTGCCTGCGTATTTCCATGGGGCTGCGGGAGGAAAATGACCGCTGGTATGATGCTATCAAGCAATTTGTGGAGGGGAGAGCATGAGTATCCGTACCGCAACGCTGGAAAGAAAGACGGCGGAAACAGCTGTCAAGCTTGTCTTGAATCTTGATGGTAAGGGAAAAGGTGTCATCGACTCGGGAATAGGTTTTTTTGATCACATGCTGAATCTGCTGACGGCTCATGGCCTGTTCGATTTGACACTGGTCTGCGATGGAGATTTAGAGGTCGATGGACACCACTCGGTGGAAGATATTGGCATCGCCCTAGGGCAGGCCTTCAAACAAGCCATTGGAGACAAAAAGGGAATCCGCCGTTATGGCACCTTTTATCTGCCGATGGATGAGGCACTGGCATTCGTATCTCTGGATATCAGCGGGCGGCCTTATCTTGTCTATGATGGCGGCGAGATGGCACCGATGATTGGTGGTTATGATACGGAACTTACCGAAGAATTTTTGCGGGCGTTTGCTTTCAATGCCGGCATTACGCTGCATGTAAAGGTGCTTTACGGTACGAATTCGCATCATAAAGTCGAGGCTGTTTTCAAGGGCTTGGGCCATGCCCTGCGTTTGGCCCTTGAGGATGACCCGCGTGTCGAGGGAATCCCCTCTACCAAAGGTTCGTTGTAAATTCAGTTACAGGCGGCTGTATAGCGAGGAGGGTATCCGATGATTGCGATTATAGATTATGGTGTTGGCAATTTGTTCAGCGTGAAAAAAGCTTTAGCAGCGCTAGGCGCCGATGTATGTGTAAGCAGTAATGCTGAAGAAATCCTGGCGGCAGATAAAGTTGTTTTACCCGGGGTGGGAGCTTTTGGCGATTGTATGAAGAACCTGGAAGCCTCCGGTCTTATTCCGGCTGTTCGCGAAGCAGTAGACAAAAGCATACCATTGCTGGGGATCTGTGTCGGTTTGCAGATTCTGTTTGAGGGCAGTGAGGAATCCCCTGGTGTCAGAGGCTTGGGGGTCTTGAAAGGCACGGTACGGAAAATCCAGGCTGATGGGTTGAAAGTACCACATATGGGCTGGAACAGTCTTGAGGTGGTGAAGCCCCGCCGTTCTCTTGACCTCTTCGAAGGACTTTCGGAAAAGCCTTATGTGTATTTCGTTCACAGTTATCATGCGGTTCCTGATAATCCTTCCATCATTACATCGTATACAGATTATGGGAGCAGGCTCACGGCATCTATTGCCAGTGGCGATATCCAGGCTACACAGTTTCACCCTGAGAAATCAGGCGATGTTGGCCTGCAGATTCTGAAGAATTTTGTCAAAGGTTAAGGCCAAAGGAGTTGTAAGCTATGCTGATTTTTCCTGCAATCGATATCCGTGGCGGCAAATGTGTACGTCTGTTAAAGGGCGATTTTGCGCAAGAGAC